>NZ_JBIRVR010000024.1:0-113187 GCF_044387105.1 Streptomyces sp. NPDC020379 | reverse complement strand
CTCCTTCATCACAACGCAGAGTTCAGGATCACGAGGAAGACCGCCCCATACCCTGCAAACACTCCAAAGGGTGACCGCCGAGGTTAAGGAACAAGCTGACATGACGTCAAGAAGCCGTCCAACGGCCTGAGATGGCGTCTCGACGGCGGCACCATACCCCGCGGGGGGCCGCGCGGGAGGGGGCTGGGACGGGTGGGAATACGGTCCGGGAGCGTCCGGATACGACAAAGAGCCGGACCCAGTGGGACTGGGTCCGGCTCTTCGTTCTCGGCATCCGCCAAGCTCACATCCCAACTTCGGGAGGTGATCAGGCGAGTGCCCCCGGCAGGATTCGAACCTGCGCACACGGCTCCGGAGGCCGTTGCTCTATCCCCTGAGCTACGGGGGCGTGTCCGCCGCTTTTCGCGGCGACGGGAAGAACATTACCAGCTCCGGACGGGTGTCCCGCAACGTCGTTGGAGGTGGGGGCGAGGGGCGGTCGCCCGCACGGGGTGGAAGTGGGGAAAACCCGGACGCAGCGTGGCGGTCGCGCTTACTCTCGGGTTGTGCCTGGCTTGTCCGGCCGGGTCCTTGTCGTCGACGACAACAAGGTCATCCGGCAGCTGATCAGGGTCAACCTCGAGCTGGAGGGCTTCGAGGTCGTGACCGCGGCCGATGGTGCCGAGTGCCTGGAGATCGTGCACCGCGTGCGTCCCGACGTCGTGACCCTGGATGTCGTCATGCCCCGCCTCGACGGGCTGCTGACGGCCGCGCGGCTGCGGGCCGACGCCCGGACCCGGGACATACCGATCGCGATCATCAGCGCCTGCACCCAGCCGGAGGTCGACAGCGGGCGTTCCGCCGGGGTCGACGCCTTCCTGGCGAAGCCCTTCGAGCCGACGGAGATGATCCGGCTCGTACGGCGGCTGGTGCGGCACCGCAAGGGAGAGGGCGACGACGGGTTGCCGGGGGCCCCGGCCCCCGGGGACACGGGTTCCGTCCACAACGGGCGGCGGCGCGCGCCCACATCGGCCACCTCGAGACCGTCCGGCGACTGAGGAAGTGGCCCGGAGGACCGCCGCGTGAAGACGCCGCGTCCCACCTTCTGAAACCTGTTCGCCGAGCCTCCCCCCTTCTCGCCTAGGCTTGGCCCCGTGACCCCCGCCGATCTCTCCCGCACCGTTCTGCACACGGTGCGTCGTGCCGTCGAGGCCGATGAGCTGAGCGCCGTCGTGCCCGACCGGGTCACCGTGCGGGTCCCGCCCCGGCCGGGCTGCGGGGACTACGCCACCAACGTCGCCCTGCGGATCGCCCAGCAGAGCGGCCGGCCCGCCCCCGAGATCGCCGAGGTGCTGCGGCGCAGGCTCGCCGCCGAACCCGGCATCGCCCGGGTCGACATCGCCGGACCGGGCTTCCTCAACATCACTCTTGAGGGCGCTTCGCACGTCCGCCTCGTACGGGAGGTGCTCGACGGGGGAGCGGGCGGGGCACCGCGGGTCCTGCCCGAGCCGCCGCCCGAACTCGTACGCAGGCTCGGCGCCGACGCCGCCCGCTGGAGTCTCCTCTGCCCCCCGGGCCTCGACCGTGACCTGCTGCTCGTGCAGCGCGAGAGCAACCCCCTCTTCTGCGTCCGGTACGCCCACGCCCGCACCCGGGCCCTGCTGCGCAACGCCCGTGACCTGGGCTTCGGCCCCGAGCCGGGGGAGATGCCGGACGAGAGCGCGGCTGCCGTGCTCGCCGCCCTCGGCGACCATCCCCGCGTGAGCGCCACCCGCGCCCCCGACCGGCTCGCCCGCCACCTCGAACGTCTCGCCGACGCCTTCCTCCGCTGGCAGGCGGCGTGTCCCACGCTGCCGCGCGGTGACGAGAAACCCTTGGCCGTCCACCGCGCCCGACTGGCCCTCGCCGAGGCCACGGGCAAGGTGCTGGCCGACGGCCTCCACCAGCTCGGCATCACCGCACCCGCACACCTCTGAGGAGATCAGAGCCATGAGCCGTTCCGCACACCCCGCCGGGCCCCGCTACGCCGACGTGCTGCCCGAGGGCCACTATGCCGCGCCGCCCGCCGACCTCAACGCCCTGGACCCGCGCGTGTGGGCCCGTAACGTCACGCGGGACGCCGACGGCGTGGCCACCGTGGGCGGGATCAAGGTCACCGAGCTCGCCGAGGAGTTCGGGACACCCGCCTACTTCCTCGACGAGGACGACTTCCGGGCGCGCTGCCGCGCCTGGCGCGACGCCTTCGGCACCGAGGCGGACGTCTTCTACGCGGGCAAGGCGTTCCTCTCCCGCGCCGTCGTGCGCTGGCTGCACGAGGAGGGGCTCAACCTCGACGTCTGCTCCGCCGGCGAGCTGGCCACCGCCCTCGACGCGGGGATGCCGGCCGAGCGCATCGCGCTGCACGGCAACAACAAGTCCACCGAGGAGATCACCCGCGCCGTCGAGGCCGGGGTGGGCCGGATCGTCCTGGACTCCTTCCAGGAGATCGTCCGTGTCGCGCACATCGCCGAGCGGCTCGGCAAGCGCCAGCGCGTCCAGATCCGGGTGACCGTCGGCGTCGAGGCGCACACGCACGAATTCATCGCGACCGCCCACGAGGACCAGAAGTTCGGGCTCGCGCTCGCCGGGGGACGGGCCGCCGAGGCCGTCCGCCGCGCGCTCAAGCTCGACGGCCTGGAGCTCATCGGCATCCACTCCCACATCGGCTCGCAGATCTTCGACACCTCGGGCTTCGAGGTGGCCGCGCACCGCGTCGTGGGCCTGCTGAAGGACGTCCGCGACGAGCACGGCGTCGAGCTGCCCGAGATCGACCTCGGCGGCGGCCTCGGCATCGCCTACACCTCCGAGGACGACCCGCGCGAGCCGCACGAGATCGCCAGGGCGCTCCGCGACATCGTCACCCGCGAGTGCGCGGCCGCCGGGCTCGCCGTGCCGCGGCTGTCCGTGGAGCCGGGCCGCGCCATCGCCGGGCCGCCGTCCTTCACCCTCTACGAGGTCGGCACGGTCAAGGAACTGCCGGGCCTGCGCACATATGTGAGCGTGGACGGGGGCATGTCGGACAACATCCGCACCGCGCTCTACGACGCCGAGTACAGCGTCGCGCTGGTCTCCCGGGCCTCCACCGCCGAGCCGATGCTCTCCCGCGTCGTCGGCAAGCACTGCGAGTCCGGCGACATCATCGTGCGCGACGCCTTCCTCCCCGGTGACCTGGCCCCCGGCGACCTGCTCGCCGTGCCCGCGACCGGCGCCTACTGCCGCTCGATGGCCAGCAACTACAACCACGCGCTGCGCCCGCCGGTCGTCGCGGTCAAGGACGGCACGGCGCGCGTGATCGTCCGGCGGGAGACGGAAGAGGACCTCTTCCGGCTCGATGTCGGCTGACCGGGGCAGCGAATCCAGGTAAAAACGGAAGTAAAGATCTCGGATACTGGACGGGGGAGGGAATCCCCCGTCCAGTGAGTGAGACTGGTGTACCACCGAAGATGTACCGGGTTTAAGACGAGTGAGAAGCAGGGGTCGGATGATGCGTACGCGTCCGCTGAAAGTGGCGCTGCTGGGCTGTGGAGTGGTCGGCTCAGAGGTGGCGCGCATCATGACGACGCACGCGGACGACCTCACGGCGCGCATCGGCGCGCCCGTCGAGCTCGCGGGCATCGCCGTGCGCCGTCCGGGCCGGGTGCGTGCGGGGGTGCCGGAGGAGCTGATCACCACCGACGCCACCGCGCTCGTCAAGCGCGGTGACATCGATGTGGTCGTCGAGGTCATCGGCGGCATCGAGCCGGCCCGCACCCTGATCACCACCGCCTTCGAGCACGGCGCGAGCGTCGTGTCCGCCAACAAGGCGCTGCTCGCCGGGGACGGCGCGGCGCTGCACGCCGCGGCCGAGGCCCAGGGCGCGGACCTGTACTACGAGGCTGCCGTGGCCGGCGCCATCCCGCTCGTACGGCCGCTGCGCGAGTCCCTCGCGGGCGACAAGGTCAACCGCGTGCTCGGCATCGTCAACGGCACGACCAACTTCATCCTCGACAAGATGGACACCAGCGGCGCGGGCTACTCCGAGGCGCTGGACGAGGCCACCGCGCTCGGGTACGCGGAGGCCGACCCGACCGCCGACGTCGAGGGCTTCGACGCCGCCGCGAAGGCCGCGATCCTGGCCGGGATCGCGTTCCACACCCGTGTGCGCCTCGACGACGTCTATCGCGAGGGCATGACGGAGGTCACCGCCGCGGACTTCGCGTCCGCGAAGCAGATGGGCTGCACCATCAAGCTGCTCGCCATCTGCGAGCGCGCCGCCGACGGCAGGTCCGTCACCGCCCGCGTGCACCCGGCGATGATCCCGCTGAGCCACCCGCTGGCGTCGGTGCGCGAGGCGTACAACGCGGTGTTCGTGGAGGCCGAGGCGGCCGGTCAGCTGATGTTCTACGGGCCGGGCGCCGGCGGCTCGCCGACCGCGTCCGCGGTCCTCGGCGACCTTGTCGCCGTGTGCCGCAACAAGGTCGCGGAGACCACCGGACCCGGCGAATCCGCTTACACCCGGCTGCCCGTGAGCCCGATGGGCGATGTGGTCACGCGCTACCACATCAGCCTCGACGTGGCCGACAAGCCCGGTGTCCTGGCGCAGGTCGCCACGGTCTTCGCCGGGCACGACGTGTCGATCGACACGGTCCGCCAGACGGGCAAGGACGGCGAGGCGTCCCTCGTCGTCGTGACGCACCGGGCCCCCGACGCCGCCCTCTCGGCGACCGTCGAGGCGCTGCGCAAGCTGGACACGGTCCGTGGTGTCGCGAGCATCATGCGGGTCGAAGGCGAATAAGGGGAGCAACGAAGCAATGTCTGCCAACAACGGTCCGCGGAGGACCTCCGGCACCCATCAGTGGCGCGGCATCATCGAGGAGTACCGCGACCGGCTCCCCGTCTCGGCCGACACGCCGGTCGTCACCCTGCGCGAGGGCGGCACGCCGCTCGTCCCCGCCCAGGTGCTCTCGGAGCGCACCGGGTGTGACGTCCATCTCAAGGTCGAGGGCGCCAACCCCACCGGGTCCTTCAAGGACCGCGGGATGACCATGGCCATCACCCGGGCCAAGGAGGAGGGCGCCAAGGCCGTCATCTGCGCCTCCACCGGCAATACCTCCGCCTCGGCCGCCGCCTACGCCGTACGCGCCGGGATGGTCTGCGCCGTCCTGGTGCCGCAGGGCAAGATCGCGCTGGGCAAGATGGGCCAGGCGCTGGTGCACGGCGCGCGCATCCTCCAGGTCGACGGCAATTTCGACGACTGTCTGACGCTGGCGCGCGGGCTGTCCGAGAAGTACCCCGTCGCACTCGTCAACTCCGTGAACCCGGTGCGGATCGAGGGCCAGAAGACCGCCGCCTTCGAGATCGTGGACGCGCTCGGCGACGCGCCCGACATCCACGTCCTGCCGGTCGGCAACGCGGGCAACATCACGGCCTACTGGCGCGGTTACCGCGAGTACGCCACGGACGGGATCGCCGCCCGCAGGCCCCGGATGTGGGGTTTCCAGGCGTCCGGCTCCGCGCCCATCGTGCGCGGCGAGCCGGTCAAGGACCCGCACACCATCGCCACCGCGATCCGCATCGGCAACCCCGCCTCGTGGCAGTTCGCCGAGCAGGCGCGCGACGAATCGGGCGGCCTCATCGACGAGGTGACCGACCGACAGATCCTGGCCGCCTACCGCCTGTTGGCCTCGCAGGAGGGCGTCTTCGTCGAGCCGGCCTCGGCCGCGAGCGTCGCCGGTCTGCTCAAGGCCGCCGAACAGGGCCTGGTGGACCCCGGTCAGCGCATCGTCTGCACGGTCACCGGCAACGGCCTCAAGGACCCCGACTGGGCGGTGGCGGGCGCCCCGCAGCCGACCACCGTGCCGGTGGACGCGGACGCCGCCGCCGAGCGCCTCGGCCTGGCCTGACGTCACGGTCCGCGGCCCGGCCCCGGATCGCTGCCCGTTTGTTCCTCCGTACCGCCGGACGGGCCGGATTGACCGGATTCCTTCATTCCGGGAAAACCCGTCCGGCGTGGGCGACGCGCCTCCCATGCCCTATGTCGCCGCTGAACCTTCCTTCGATAGGCTGTACTCACTCCGCCCCGTCGCAGACCCCCGCCGTCACCGCGCGGCATCTCGTCGCGGCCCTTGCGGACGTTGCACGCCCTACCGAGGCCACACCAAGGAGAGTCATCGAGCGATGGCCGGTCCCGCCTTCCGCGCCGCCGCTGTCCGCGTGCGCACCCCCGCCACCAGCGCGAACCTCGGCCCCGGCTTCGACGCCCTGGGCCTGTCGCTGGGGCTCTACGACGACGTCGTGGTCCGGGTGGCCGAATCCGGGCTGCATATCGACATCGCGGGCGAGGGCGCCGAGAGCCTTCCGCGCGACGAGAGCCACCTGCTCGTGCGGTCCCTGCGCACCGCCTTCGACCTGCTCGGCGGCCAGCCGCGCGGCCTGGAGGTCGTCTGTGCCAACAGGATCCCGCACGGCCGGGGCCTGGGCTCGTCGTCCGCCGCCATCTGCGCGGGCATAGTCGCCGCCCGCGCCGTGACGATAGGCGGGGCCGAGAAGCTCGACGACGCGGCGCTGCTGGAGCTCGCCACGGAGATCGAGGGCCACCCGGACAACGTCGCGGCCTGCCTGCTCGGCGGATTCACCCTGGCGTGGATGGAGTCGGGCGTGGCACGGGCCATTCGGATGGACCCCTCGGATTCCATCGTTCCGGTGGTCTTCGTCCCGGCGAAGCCCGTACTGACCGAGACCGCGCGCGGGCTGCTGCCGCGCAGCGTCCCCCATGTGGACGCCGCGGCGAACGCCGGGCGCGCGGCGCTGCTCGTCGAGGCGCTGACCAGGCGCCCCGAGCTGCTGCTCGCGGCCACCGAGGACCGGCTCCACCAGGAGTACCGGGCCCCGGCGATGCCCGAGAGCGTGGCCCTGGTCAACCGACTGCGCGCGGACGGCGTCCCCGCGGTCATCTCCGGCGCGGGCCCCACGGTGCTCGCGCTGGCCGAGAACGGTGCGGCCGCCCAGGTCGCACGACTGGCGGGTGAGGGGTGGGCGGCCAACCGGCTGGCCCTCGACGCCGGGGGGACGAGTGTGCTTCCGCTCGCCTGACCAGCGCGGAGCCTGGCATGACCCGGGACCCGCGAAAAATAGCGGTTGCCGGTCTTTGAGAGGGGGAATGTTTGTGGGATCCGGTAGTGTTAACCTCAAGTCTGCACTCGAAGCCACATCGGCTCGGTGCTCTGTGTCCCGATCAGGGACCGCTTTTCTTCCGGGAGCCTCCCAAACTGCCTGAGCAGCCTGCCTGAGCAGATTCGAGCACGCTCCGGAATCGGCGTGGGCGACATGAGTGAAGTTGATGCGTCATGTCTTCACCTCATTTCTTCACGCCGGAACCAATGAACTGATTCTTCCGCCGTACCGGCGGACCACCGCCCCGGCCCGGTCCGCACAGCCAGACCGCAGCCGGACAGCACAACCGGTCGCCGAGCCAGACAGGCCGACGCCCGCTCCAGGGAAGGACCCCTTCGTGAGCGACACCACCGATCTGATGGGCGTGACCGCCTCCGGCACTGCCAGCAGTGCCGGCGGCAATGCCGCCGCGCCCGCCACGGACGCTCCCGCCGCGCCTGCCACCGGTGCTGCCACTGCCCCCAAGCGGCGACGCTCGGGCACGGGCCTCGACGCCATGGTGCTGGCGGAGCTCCAGCAGCTCGCCTCCGGCCTCGGCATCAAGGGCACCGCGCGGATGCGCAAAGGCCAGCTGATCGAGGTCATCAAGGAGAAGCAGGCCGGCTCCGCCGCGCCCGCCAAGGCCACGGCCGCCGAGCCCGCCAAGGCGGCGTCCGACACCGAGACCAAGCCCAAGCGCCGCGCCACCTCCAAGGCGCGTACGGGTGAGTCGGCCGCGGCCGACAAGGCCGAGAAGCCCGCCGAGAAGGCCGCCACGCAGCAGCAGATCGAGATTCCCGGTCAGCCGAGCAGCGATGAGCAGCCGGCCGGCGAGCGCCGCCGCCGTCGGGCCACCGCGCCCTCGGGCAGCCCCGAGCAGGCCGTCGAGGCCAAGGCCGAGGCGCGCGCCGACGAGCGGGCCGAGACCGCGGCGGACACCGCCGAGGGCAAGGCCGTCAAGACCGGCGAGCGCGGCGACCGCGGCCAGAAGGGCGAGCGCCGTGACCGCGGCGAGCGCGGCCAGCGGGGCGAGCGCGGTGACCGTGGCGAGCGCGGTGAGCGCGGCGACCGCGACCGCCGTGGCAACCGCGGCGAGGACGCCGGCCAGCAGGGCGGCAACCGCCAGCAGCGCGACAACCGTGGCGCGCCGCAGGGCCCCCAGGGCGGCCCGCAGGACGAGGACGACTTCGAGGGTGGCCGCCGCGGCCGCCGCGGCCGCTACCGCGACCGCCGTGGCCGTCGTGGCCGTGACGACTTCGGCAACGAGCCGCAGGTCTCGGACGACGACGTCCTGATCCCCGTCGCGGGCATTCTGGACATCCTCGACAACTACGCCTTCATCCGGACCTCCGGCTACCTCCCCGGTCCGAACGACGTCTACGTCTCCCTCGCCCAGGTCCGCAAGAACGGCCTGCGCAAGGGTGACCACGTCACCGGCGCGGTGCGGCAGCCGAAGGACGGCGAGCGGCGCGAGAAGTTCAACGCCCTTGTCCGTCTGGACTCGGTGAACGGCATGGCGCCCGAAACCGGGCGCGGTCGGCCGGAGTTCAACAAGCTCACCCCGCTCTACCCCCAGGACCGCCTGCGGTTGGAGACCGACCCGGGTGTGCTGACGACCCGGATCGTCGACCTGGTCGCGCCGATCGGCAAGGGCCAGCGCGGTCTGATCGTGGCCCCGCCGAAGACCGGCAAGACCATGATCATGCAGGCGATCGCCAACGCGATCACCGTCAACAACCCCGAGTGCCACCTGATGGTCGTCCTGGTCGACGAGCGTCCGGAAGAGGTCACCGACATGCAGCGGTCGGTCAAGGGCGAGGTCATCTCCTCGACCTTCGACCGCCCGGCCGAGGACCACACCACCGTCGCCGAGCTGGCCATCGAGCGCGCCAAGCGCCTCGTGGAGCTGGGTCACGACGTGGTCGTCCTGCTGGACTCGATCACCCGTCTGGGCCGCGCCTACAACCTGGCCGCCCCGGCCTCGGGCCGCATCCTCTCCGGTGGTGTCGACTCGACCGCGCTCTACCCGCCGAAGAAGTTCTTCGGCGCGGCGCGCAACATCGAGGACGGCGGCTCGCTGACCATCCTGGCCACCGCGCTCGTCGAGACCGGCTCGCGCATGGACGAGGTGATCTTCGAGGAGTTCAAGGGCACCGGCAACATGGAGCTCAAGCTCGACCGGAAGCTCGCCGACAAGCGCATCTTCCCGGCCGTCGACGTGGACGCCTCCGGCACCCGCAAGGAGGAGATCCTCCTGGGCGGCGAGGAGCTGGCCATCGTCTGGAAGCTCCGCCGGGTGCTGCACGCGCTCGACTCGCAGCAGGCCATCGAGCTGCTTCTCGACAAGATGAAGCAGACGAAGTCCAACGCCGAGTTCCTGATGCAGATCGCGAAGACCACGCCCTCCTCGGGCAACGGCAACGACTGATCGCGGCAGCTCGGCGCACGGGCCCTCCCCGCCACCGGCGGGGAGGGCCCGTGCCTTTCGTTATCCGCTTGTGATCTTCTGAGATCTGCGTCACGGGACCGCCGCCCGGACCTGGCCGGAACCGGACCCCCGCGAATGACCGAAACCGCAGGTGGCGGTAGGCGAAGCGGGTGGCTGTAGGGGCCACTGGTCTGAGCTTTTCTAAGAAGGTCCTCAGATCGCGCTGTGCAACCCTGACGCAGACTTCCCCGTCAACCAGCAAGGGGTAGACAGACACCGAAGGACTGAGGAGCGCATGGGCGACGACAGCAGGGGTACGCCGACGGGTTCGCACCGCCGCCGTGCCGGTGGTGGGCGTGGCCGGCGCCGCAAGGTCCGTGCCCGCCGCAGGGGCTGGCGAATAGCCGCGTGGACGACGGCCGGTGTGGTCGTCGCCGGAGGCGCGGGCGCCGGTTTCCTCTACTTCAAGTTCAACGGCAACCTCAACAGCGTCGACATCAACGCGGCGCTGGGCAAGAACCGCCCGGAGAACATCGACAACGGCTCGCAGGACATCCTCGTCCTCGGCTCCGACTCCCGCGCCGGCGCCAACGGCAAGTACGGCCGCGACGAGGGCAGCTCCCGCTCCGACACGGCGATGATCGTCCACGTCTACGCGGGTCACAAGAAGGCCAGCGTCGTGAGCATCCCGCGCGACACGATCGTGCCGCGGCCGCAGTGCAGGACACCGGACGGCAAGACCAGCCCGGCCGTCAAGCGCGCGCAGTTCAACGACGCGTACTCGGTGGGCGGCGCCGCCTGCGCGGTCGCCACGGTCGAGCAGATGACCAACATCCGCATGGACCACTATCTGGAGGTCGACTTCTCCGGCTTCCAGAAGCTGATCGACAAGCTCGGCGGGGTGCAGGTCACCACCACCAAGCCCATCCGCGACAACTTCAGCCACCTGAACCTCGCCGCGGGCACCCACACCCTCAACGGTGAGCAGTCCCTCGGTCTCGTACGGACCCGGCACGGCGTCGGCGACGGCAGCGACCTCGGCCGGATCAAGCTCCAGCAGGCGTTCATCAAGGCGCTGCTGGACCAGGTCAAGCACGTGGGCGTCTTCACCAACCCCGCCAAGCTCTACGGGATCGCGGACACCGCCACCAAGGCGCTCACCACCGACTCCGAGCTCAACTCGATCGACAAGCTCTACTCGTTCTCGAACGGGCTCAAGGGCATCGGCTCCGGGGACATGCACATGGTGACGCTGCCGGTCGGCGACGACCCCGTCGACAAGAACCGCGTGATCCCGCTCGCGGAGGCGTCCCAGCAGCTCTGGACCGCCCTGCGCAACGACCAGCCGATCCCGGACTCCGCCGTCAAGGACGGCGCGGGGGCCAAAACCGAGGCCGACGACGTCGTGAAATGACGCCGTCGTGGAACAAGGCCCCGACGGCCCGCGGGACCCGCTGGAATAACCGGCCGCCACCTCTCGTTTTGGGGGATACGGCCAGTGCTGGCAAACTGGTACGTCGGCCCCGGTTCACGTAAGGCAATCCCGCCTCTGCGACCCGGTGCCCTCCCGAACCTAGGAGATCCCCTTGAAGCGCGAAATCCACCCGGATTACGTCGAGACCCAGGTCAGCTGCACCTGTGGCGCCTCGTTCACCACGCGTAGCACCGTCGCGGACGGCACCATCCGTGCCGACGTGTGCTCCGAGTGCCACCCGTTCTACACGGGCAAGCAGAAGATCCTCGACACCGGTGGCCGTGTGGCGCGGTTCGAGGCCCGCTACGGCGCGAAGAAGTAGCGACCCGCAGGCGCCGGTCCTCGGTCGCCCTCGTTGCGAGGGTGACCGGACCGGCGCTTTGTCGTCCAGCAGGCCCGTCACTTCCGCTGAAGGAATCTTGATGTTCGAGGCAGTCGAGGAACTGATCGGCGAGCACGCCGACCTCGAGAAGCGGCTCGCCGACCCCGCCGTGCACGCGGACCAGGCGAACGCCCGAAAGCTCAACAAGCGCTATGCCGAGCTGACCCCGATCGTCGGGACGTACCGCTCCTGGAAGCAGACCGGCGAGGACATCGCGACCGCGCGCGAGTTCGCGGCCGACGACCCCGACTTCGCCGCCGAGGTCAAGGACCTGGAGAAGCAGCGCGAGCAGCTCACCGAGAAGCTCCGGCTGCTGCTGGTCCCGCGCGACCCCAGCGACGACAAGGACGTCATCCTCGAGGTCAAGGCGGGCGCGGGCGGCGACGAGTCCGCGCTCTTCGCGGGCGACCTGCTGCGGATGTACCTCCGCTACGCCGAGCGCGTGGGCTGGAAGACCGAGATCATCGACTCCACCGAGTCGGAGCTGGGCGGCTACAAGGACGTCCAGGTCGCCGTGAAGACCAAGGGCGGGCAGGGCGCCACCGAGCCCGGCCAGGGCGTCTGGGCCCGGCTGAAGTACGAGGGCGGCGTCCACCGCGTCCAGCGCGTGCCCGCCACCGAGTCCCAGGGCCGGATCCACACCTCCGCCGCCGGCGTGCTCGTCACGCCCGAGGCCGAGGAGATCGACGTCGAGATCCACGCCAACGACCTGCGCATCGACGTCTACCGCTCGTCGGGCCCCGGCGGCCAGTCCGTCAACACCACGGACTCCGCCGTCCGCATCACGCACCTGCCGACCGGCATCGTGGCCTCCTGCCAGAACGAGAAGAGCCAGCTCCAGAACAAGGAGCAGGCCCTGCGCATCCTGCGGTCCCGGCTGCTCGCCGCCGCCCAGGAGGAGGCCGAGAAGAACGCCGCGGACGCCCGCCGCAGCCAGGTCCGCACCGTGGACCGCTCCGAAAAGATCCGGACGTACAACTTCCCCGAAAACCGCATCTCGGACCACCGGGTCGGCTTCAAGGCGTACAACTTGGACCAGGTGCTCGACGGCGACCTGGACGCGGTGATCCAGGCGTGCGTCGACGCGGACTCGGCGGCGAAGCTCGCCGACGCGAGCTGACCCGAGGAACCGAGCGCCGGACGGGCCGGCCCCGGCCTGTCCCGGCGATGGAACGACCGTAACGAACGCGCGAGAGGACCACTGTGAATCTGCTGCTCGCCGAGGTGGCGCAAGCCACTCAGCGGCTGGCCGACGCCGGCGTACCTTCTCCGCGCTTCGACGCGGAGGAGCTCGCCGCCTTCGTCCACGGCGTCAAGCGGGGTGAGCTGCACAATGTGGCGGACGCCGACTTCGACGCCCGCTACTGGGAGGCCGTCGCCCGCCGCGAGGCCCGCGAACCGCTCCAGCACATCACCGGCCGCGCCTTCTTCCGCTACCTGGAGCTCCAGGTCGGCCCCGGCGTCTTCGTGCCCCGCCCCGAGACCGAGTCGGTCGTCGGCTGGGCCATAGACGCCGTGCGCGCCATGGACGTCGTCGAGCCCCTCATCGTCGACCTGTGCACCGGCTCCGGGGCCATCGCCCTCGCCCTCGCCCAGGAGGTGCCGCGCTCGCGCGTGCACGCCGTCGAGCTCGACGAGGGCGCCCTCGGCTGGGCCCGCAAGAATGTCGAGGGCTCGCGCGTCACCCTGCACCACGGCAACGCCCTCACCGCGCTCCCCGAGCTCGACGGCCAGGTCGACCTGGTGATCTCCAACCCGCCGTACATCCCGCTCACCGAGTGGGAGTACGTCGCCCCCGAGGCCCGCGACCACGACCCCGAGCTCGCGCTCTTCTCCGGCGAGGACGGCCTCGACACCATCCGCGGCATCGAGCGCACCGCCCACCGGCTGCTGCGCCCGGGCGGCGTCGTCGTCATCGAGCACGCCGACACCCAGGGCGGCCAGGTGCCGTGGATCTTCACCGAGGAGCGGGGCTGGGCCGACGCGGCCGACCACCCCGACCTCAACAACCGGCCGCGGTTCGCCACCGCCCGGAAGGCGATGCCGTGAGCACGGCACCCCGCACTCTTGTCCTGTTTTTTCCGCACGAGGAGGTCTCGTAGATGGCACGGCGATACGACTGCAGCGACGCGACCGACCGTAAGACCGGTCTGCGCGAGGCCGTCGCCGCGGTCCGCCGCGGTGAGCTGGTCGTGCTGCCCACCGACACGGTGTACGGCATCGGTGCGGACGCCTTCAGCCGGGACGCCGTGGGCGACCTCCTGGAGGCCAAGGGCCGCGGCCGGGGCATGCCCTCGCCCGTCCTGATCGGCTCCCCGAACACCCTGCACGGGCTCGTCACGGACTTCTCCGAGCAGGCGTGGGAGCTCGTCGACGCCTTCTGGCCCGGCGCGCTCACCCTCGTCGCCACCCACCAGCCGTCGCTGACCTGGGACCTGGGGGAGACCCGCGGCACCGTCGCGGTCCGGATGCCGCTGCACCCGGTCGCCATCGAGCTGCTCACCGAGTTCGGCCCGATGGCCGTCTCCAGCGCCAACCTCACCGGTCACCCGGCGCCGCAGGACTGCGACGCCGCCCAGGGCATGCTCGGCGACTCCGTCTCCGTCTACCTCGACGGCGGGCCCACCCCCGCCGACGTGCCGTCCTCCATCGTGGACGTCACCGGCAAGGTCCCCGTCCTGCTGCGCGCCGGTGCCATCAGCGCCGAGCAGCTCCGCGAGGTAGTACCCGACCTCGAGGTGGCGAATTGATCGCCCCGCAGGGGCGTGGCATAGCGGGACCGGGCACGGACAGTTCCACCGACACCTTCCGCATCCTCCACGTCAGCACCGGCAACGTCTGCCGCTCGCCCATCACCGAGCGGCTGACCCGCCATGCCCTCTCCGACCGCCTCGGCGACCCCTTCGCGGGCGGCCTGGTGGTGGAGAGCGCGGGCACCTGGGGCCACGAGGGCGCCCCGATGGAGGCGCACGCCGCCACCGTCCTGGCCGACCTCGGCGCGGACCCGCACGGCTTCATCGGCCGTGAGCTCCTGGACGAGCACGTCATCCGTGCCGACCTGGTGCTCACCGCCACCCGTGACCACCGCGCCCAGGTCATCTCCATGGGCCACTCGGCGGGCCTGCGCACCTTCACCCTGAAGGAGTTCACCCGGCTCGTGCGGGCCATAGACCCCGCGACCCTCCCGGACCCCGAGCGGGCCGGCGGGGTGATCGACCGCGCCCGCGCCCTGGTGCAGGCCGCGGCCGCGCTGCGCGGCTGGCTGCTGGCGCCCAACGCGGAGGCCGACGAGGTCCACGACCCCTACGGCGCCCCCATCACCTTCTTCCGCTCCATCGGCGACGAGATCAACCAGGCGCTCGACCCGGTCCTCACCGCCCTCACCGGGGTACCGGGCCGCCCCTGAGGCGCGGCCCCGCCGGAACGGGCCGTTCCGGGACGGCCTTCCGGAATCGCGCGGGAATTGCCGGAACGTGCCGGGATAATCGGCGGAAAGCCGGGCATCCGGGACAGCGCGGGCCTACATTGGTGCTGAACCCATCGCACCGCACAGGTCGGAGTCCGCGATGTCCACCCCACTGCCCACCCAGGGCGTCAGCGCGGCGGCGGCCACCGGCGCCGCGGCACCGGAGACGCCACGCGGCGACCGGTCCACCGGCCTGGACGCGCTGACGCGGCAGGACCCGGAGATCGCCGGCCTCCTCCTCGGCGAGGCCGACCGGCAGGCCGGGTGCCTCCAGCTCGTCGCCGCCGAGAACTTCACCTCGCCCGCCGTCCTCGCCGCCCTCGGCTCCCCGCTCGCCAACAAATACGCCGAGGGATACCCCGGCGCCCGCCACCACGGCGGCTGCGAAGTGGTCGACCTCGTCGAACGCACCGCCGTCGAGCGCGCCAAGGCGCTCTTCGGCGCCGAGCACGCCAACGTCCAGCCGCACTCCGGCTCCTCCGCCGTCCTCGCCGCCTACGCGGCCCTGCTGCGCCCCGGCGACACCGTGCTCGCCATGGGCCTCCCGCACGGCGGCCACCTCACCCATGGCTCTCCGGCGAACTTCTCCGGCCGCTGGTTCCACTTCGTCGGCTACGGGGTGCGCCGCGACACCGGCCTGATCGACTACGACCAGGTGCGCGCCCTCGCCCGCGAGCACCGCCCCCAGGCGATCGTCTGCGGCTCGATCTCCTACCCCCGCCACCCCGACTACGCCGCCTTCCGGGAGATCGCCGACGACGTGGGCGCCTACCTCATCGCCGACGCCGCCCACCCCATCGGCCTGATCGCCGGGGGAGCGGCGCCCAGCCCGGTGCCGTACGCCGACGTCGTCTGCGCCACCACCCACAAGGTGCTGCGCGGGCCGCGCGGCGGGCTGATCCTGTGCCGGGCGGGACTGGCGGGCCGGATCGACCGCGCGGTCTTCCCCTTCACGCAGGGCGGGGCGCAGATGCACACCGTCGCGGCCAAGGCCGTGGCCTTCGGCGAGGCCGCGACCCCGGCCTTCACCGCGTACGCCCACCAAGTCGTGGCCAACGCTCGCCTCCTCGCCGCCGCGCTGGCCGCTGAGGGCGTCGCTGTGACCACGGGAGGCACCGACACCCACATCGTCACCGGCGACGTCTCCGCGCTCGCCCTGGACGCCCTCACGGCCCGCGCCCGGCTCGCCGCCGCGGGCATCGTCCTGGACATCTGCGGCCTGCCCCACGGCACCGCGCACGGCCTGCGGCTGGGCACCGCCGCGGTGACCACCCAGGGCATGCGCGAGCCGGAGATGGCCCGGATCGCCGTGCTGCTCGGCGCGGCGCTGGGACCAGGCGGCCCGGCCGGCGGGGCACGCGCGGCGGTCACCGAGCTGGTGCGGGCCTTCCCTCCTTATCCCGGTCACACCTGAGGGCCTTATCCCGGCCACACCTGAGGGCTGCAACCATCTCGGGACGGCCATTCGTCTACGCCTGTATTCACGTATCGGGGGCGGACGCGAATATGGTGTGGGGCTGTGATGACCAGCGCGACCTCTGGGGCGGCCCGTGCGTGAATACCTCCTGACGCTGTGCGTCACCGCGGCGGTCACCTATCTGCTGACGGGACCGGTGCGGAAGTTCGCGATCGCCGCCGGCGCGATGCCGGAGATCCGCGAGCGGGACGTGCACCGTGAGCCCACACCGCGGCTCGGCGGCATCGCCATGTTCGGCGGGCTCTGCGCGGGCCTCCTCGTCGCCGCCCATCTGTCGAACCTCGGGAAGGTCTTCGAGCTCGGCAACGAGCCCAGAGCCCTGCTCTCCGGCGCCGGGCTGATCTGGCTGCTCGGCGTGCTGGACGACAAGTGGGGCGTCGACGCCCTGGTGAAGCTCGGCGGCCAGATGATCGCCGCCGGCGTGATGGTGCTCCAGGGGCTGACGATCCTGTGGATCCCGATCCCCGGCGTGGGAACGGTCGCGCTCACCTCCATGCAGGGCACCCTCCTGACGGTCGCCCTCGTCGTGATCACCATCAACGCGGTGAACTTCGTCGACGGCCTGGACGGCCTCGCCTCGGGCATGGTCTGCATCGCCGCCGCGGCGTTCTTCCTCTACGCCTACCGCCTCTGGTTCGGGCACAACATCGAGGCCGCCGCGCCCGCGACGCTCTTCGCCGCGGTCCTGATGGGCATGTGCCTGGGCTTCCTGCCGCACAACATGCACCCCGCCCGCATCTTCATGGGCGACTCCGGCTCCATGCTCATCGGCCTCGTGCTGGCCGCGGGCGCGATCTCCATCACCGGCCAGGTCGACCCGGACCTGCTCTACCAGCAGGTCGGCGGCGAGCGGCAGGCCGTGCAGGCGATGGTGCCGGTCTACATCCCCTTGCTGCTCCCGCTGACGGTCATCGCCGTGCCGGTCGCCGACCTGCTGCTGGCGATCGTGCGGCGCACCTGGAACGGCCAGTCGCCCTTCGCCGCGGACCGCGGCCACCTCCACCACCGGCTGCTGGAGCTCGGGCACTCGCACAGCCGCGCCGTGCTGATCATGTACTTCTGGTCGGCGCTCATCGGCTTCGGAACGGTGGCCTACTCCGTGCACTCGGCGAGCGTCTGGATCGTCCTGCTGATCGTGGCGCTGAGCGCCGTCGGCCTGGTCCTGTTGCTGCTGCCGCGCTTCAGGCCGCGTGCCCCGCGCTGGGCGGAGGCATTCGTTCCGCCGCGCTACCGGCGCAAGGGAGCCCTGGCCGGCCCGGCCGTGGAGCCCGCGCACGCCGCGGCCTCCGAGGAGCGCGAGCCCGTGCCCGCCGGGATCCACGGGGCGACCGCCATCGGCGACCGGTCCCGTTTCCATCACGTCAGGAAGATCAGCAATCAGCGCTGAGAGCGCGCTTTAGCAGAGGAAATGCCGTCGCGTCAGCCCAATGACCAGCGGGTTGACACGTCCGTGTGACGTCCGGCACACGATGTAGGTAAAGACCTCATCAAATAGTTTGTGATACCGTTCACGAAACCCGGTGCTAGAGCCGAAGGACCGTAGTGCGGCGGTCCTTCGTCGAGAGTCATGTCTCACTCCCGGGGATACGCTCGTCCACGACGAATCGTTGCTTCCGACCTCTCGCCGGAGAAACCCTTCATGCAGTCCAACGACGCCCGAACACTCCTGCAGTGCGCCGTCCCGACCGCCGTCGCGGGCGTTGTCGCAGTCGTCGTCAGCGGTGTGCTGGCCGGTGGCAAAGGCGCGGTCGGCGCCGCCGTCGGCACGTTGGTCGCGGGCGGCGTGATGGCCCTGGGCCTCTACGTTCTCCAGCGCACGGCCAAGTCCTTCCCGCACCTGTTTCAGGCCATGGGACTGGTGCTCTACGTGACGCAGTTCCTGATCTCCGCCGTCGTGCTGGCGGTCTTCCGGGACACCACGCTCTTCAACACCCGGGCCTTCGCCTTCGCGCTCCTCGGCGCGGTCCTCGTGTGGACCGCCGCCCAGACCCGGGCCTATCTGAAGGCCAAGATCCTGTACGTCGATCCGGAATCCGCCGAGGCGAAGAAGTCCGCGCCCGCCGGGTCCCCGACGTGACCGGTAGGGCCGCGATAAAGGTGCCGGCGCTCACCTGCTATCGTCCGGTGCCATCTGAGGCACAGTGGGCGCAGGCAGCTGAACACCCGAGAATCCCGGGACGGAATCGGCAGTCCATGCAGCTGATGCCGAATACCCAGACCGGCCCCGCGCCGATCACCTGCCCCCCCATCCGCAAGACCAGTCCAGTGCCGTTCCGCGGCTGTGCGCCGCGCCGACACAACGAGGTTGCCGTACCTATGCGCCACGCTGAAGGAGCTCGCGGTGAGTGCTGACCAGATGCTCGCCTTCGAGACCGATTGCCACATCTTCGATGGGTGCGGCTTCCCAGCCCCAGGGCTCCACTCGTTCTTGTTTGAACCGCTCTTCACTGTCGGCGGCTACGACTTCAACAAGCCCATGCTGCTGGCCGTGCTCACCACGGTCATCGTCATCGGTTTCTTCTGGGCGGCGTTCGGCCGGGCCAAGGTGGTCCCCGGCAAGCTTCAGATGGTCGGTGAGGCGGGTTACGACTTCGTCCGCCGCGGCATCGTCTACGAGGCGCTCGGCAAGAAGGAGGGCGAGAAGTACGTCCCCCTCATGGTCTCGCTGTTCTTCTTCGTATGGATCATGAACCTGTGGTCGATCATTCCGGTCGCCCAGTTCCCCGTGACGTCGATCATCGCCTTCCCGGCGGCCCTCGCCCTGATCGTCTACGTCCTCTGGATGTACCTGACGTTCAAGAAGCACGGCTTCGTCGGCGGTCTGAAGAACATCACCGGCTACGACAAGTCGCTCGGCCCGGTGCTGCCGCTCGCCATGACCATCGAGTTCTTCTCGAACGTCCTGGTCCGGCCCTTCACGCACGCGGTGCGACTCTTCGCGAACATGTTCGCCGGTCACGTGCTGATCCTGATGTTCACCATCGCCAGCTGGTACCTGATGAACGGCATCGGCTTCGCCTACGCCGGCGTCTCGTTCGTGATGACCGTCGTCATGACCGCGTTCGAGCTCTTCATCCAGGCCGTCCAGGCGTACGTCTTCGTGCTGCTGGCCACCAACTACGTCCAGGGCGCGCTCGCCGAGCACCACTGAGCACCCCCGCTCCCCAGACCAACAATCGTCCGGTGGCCAACCCCCACCGGTCCGTGAAAGAGAAGGAAGAACGAGCATGTCTGCTGCTCTCCAGACCATCGCCGCTGGTGTCGAGATCAAGGGCAACCTGGGCTCGATCGGCTACGGCCTCGCCGCGATCGGCCCCGGCGTCGGCGTCGGCATCGTCTTCGGTAACGGCACCCAGGCGCTGGCCCGTCAGCCCGAGGCCGCCGGCCTGATCCGCGCCAACCAGATCCTCGGCTTCGCCTTCTGTGAGGCGCTCGCCCTGATCGGTCTGGTCATGCCGTTCGTCTACCCGTCTGCCTGATCCGCAGCCTGACGACCACTGTTTTCGACGGAAGGCATTGATGTGAACGCCCTGATGTTGGCGGTCGAGGGGGAGAAGGAGAACCCCCTCCTCCCGCCGATCCCAGAGCTCGTCATCGGTCTGATCGCCTTCGCCATCGTCTTCATCTTCCTGGCCAAGAAGCTCCTCCCGATCATCAACAAGACTCTGGAAGAGCGTCGGGCGGCCATCGAAGGCGGTATGGAGAAGGCCGAGGCCGCCCAGGCCGAGGCCCAGCAGGTGCTCGAGGACTACCGGGCGCAGCTTGCCGACGCCCGCCACGAGGCCGCTCGGATGCGCCAGGAGGCGCAGGAGCAGGGTGTCGCGGTGATCGCCGAGATGCGGTCCGAGGGACAGCGTCAGCGCGAGGAGATCATCGCTGCCGGGCACGCCCAGATCGAGGCGGACCGCAAGGCCGCCGCGGCGTCGCTCCGCCAGGACGTGGGCAAGCTCGCCACCGACCTGGCCGGCAAGATCGTCGCCGAGTCCCTCGCGGACGCCGGCCGGCAGAGCCGCACCATCGACCGCTTCCTCGACGACCTCGAGGCCAAGGCGGCCGACGTGACGAAGGTCGAGGCCACCCGATGAGCGGAGCGAGCCGGGAGGCCCTGGCCTCCGCGCGTGAGCGCCTCGACGCGCTGGCCGACAACACGGCCGTGGACGCGGCGAAGCTGGCCGAAGAGCTGGCCGCCGTGACCGGGCTGCTCGACCGCGAGGTGTCGCTGCGTCGGGTCCTGACCGACCCGGCGCAGTCCGGCGAGGCCAAGGCCGAGCTCGCGCGCCGCCTGATCGGCGGCCAGGTGGGCGGCGAGAGTGCCGACCTGGTGGCCGGCATGGTCCGCTCCCGCTGGTCGCGCTCGCGCGACCTGGTGGACGCGCTCGAGGAGCTGGCCGCGACGGCCGACCTCGTCGCCGCCGAGCGGGCCGGTGTCCTGGACGACGTCGAGGACGAGCTGTTCCGCTTCGGCCGGATCGTGGGCGCCAGCCCCGAGCTGCGCTCCGCGCTGACCGACAAGGTCGCCGGGCGCGCTGCCAAGACCGGTCTGGTGAGCGAGCTGCTGGGCGGCCGGGCCAACCCGGTCACCGAGCGCCTCGTGATCCGTCTGGTGGGACAGCCGCGTGGTCGTAGCCTGGAGGCAGGGCTTACCGCCCTGTCCAAGCTGGCCGCCGACCGCCGGGACCGGATGGTCGCGGTGGTCACGTCCGCGGTGCCGCTGAGCGCGGCGCAGAAGCAGCGCCTCGGTGACACGCTGGCGAAGCTGTACGGACGCCGGGTCCACCTCAACATGGACGTCGACCCCGAGATCCTCGGTGGCGTCCAGGTGCGGATCGGCGACGAGGTCATCAACGGCAGCATCGCCGACCGCCTCGCCGAGGCGGAGCGGCGGATGGCCGGCTGACCAGCCACCAACTCAAGAGCATGACTGACGGCCCGAGTTGGGCCGACGGTGTCCTCCGGGGGCCCGCAGCGCGACCGCTGCGGAAGCCGGCCCCCGGGGAAGAAATACTTCGGGCCCAACAAGGAGAGCAGGGAACCCAGATGGCGGAGCTCACGATCCGGCCGGAGGAGATCCGGGACGCGCTGGAGAACTTTGTCCAGGCGTACAAGCCGGACGCGGCCTCGCGCGAGGAGGTCGGTACGGTCAGCGTTGCCGGCGACGGCATCGCTAAGGTCGAGGGTCTTCCCTCGGCCATGGCGAACGAGCTGCTGCGGTTCGAGGACGGAACCCTCGGTCTCGCCCTCAACCTCGAGGAGCGCGAGATCGGTGCGGTCGTCCTCGGCGAGTTCAGCGGCATCGAGGAGGGCCAGCCGGTGCAGCGCACCGGTGAGGTGCTCTCCGTCGCGGTCGGCGAGGGCTACCTCGGCCGCGTCGTCGACCCGCTGGGCAACCCGATCGACGGCCTCGGCGAGATCGCGACCGAAGGTCGCCGCGCCCTGGAGCTGCAGGCCCCGGGCGTCATGGTCCGCAAGTCGGTCCACGAGCCGATGCAGACCGGCCTCAAGGCCGTCGACGCCATGGTGCCGATCGGCCGTGGCCAGCGACAGCTGATCATCGGCGACCGCCAGACCGGCAAGACCGCGCTGGCCGTCGACACGATCATCAACCAGCGCGACAACTGGCGCTCCGGCGACCCGAAGAAGCAGGTCCGCTGCATCTACGTCGCCGTCGGCCAGAAGGGCTCCACCATCGCGTCCGTGCGCGGCGCGCTGGAGGAGGCGGGCGCCCTGGAGTACACGACGATCGTCGCCGCTCCCGCGTCCGACCCGGCCGGCTTCAAGTACCTCGCCCCGTACACCGGCTCGGCCATCGGTCAGCACTGGATGTACCAGGGCAAGCACGTCCTGATCGTCTTCGACGACCTGTCGAAGCAGGCCGACGCCTACCGCGCCGTCTCCCTGCTGCTGCGCCGCCCGCCGGGCCGTGAGGCGTACCCGGGTGACGTCTTCTACCTGCACTCGCGTCTGCTGGAGCGCTGCGCCAAGCTCTCCGACGACATGGGCGCCGGCTCGATGACCGGTCTGCCGATCGTCGAGACCAAGGCCAACGACGTGTCGGCGTTCATCCCGACCAACGTCATCTCCATCACCGACGGCCAGTGCTTCCTGGAGTCCGACCTCTTCAACGCGGGCCAGCGCCCGGCGCTGAACGTCGGTATCTCGGTCTCCCGTGTCGGTGGTTCCGCCCAGCACAAGGCCATGAAGCAGGTCTCCGGCCGGCTTCGCGTGGACCTCGCCCAGTACCGCGAGCTGGAGGCGTTCGCCGCCTTCGGTTCCGACCTGGACGCGGCGTCCAAGGCGCAGCTGGAGCGCGGCAAGCGCATGGTCGAGCTGCTGAAGCAGGGCCAGTACGCCCCGTACGCGGTCGAGGACCAGGTCGTCTCCGTCTGGGCCGGCACCACCGGCAAGATGGACGATGTGCCGGTCGAGGACATCCAGCGCTTCGAGCGCGAGATGCTCGACTACCTGGGCCGCGAGCACAAGGGCCTGATGACCAGCATCGTCGAGGGCGGCAAGATGTCCGACGACACCCTCCAGGCGCTCGCCGAGGCCATCGCCACCTTCAAGAAGCAGTTCGAGACCTCGGACGGCAAGCTTCTCGGTGACGACGCCACGGCCGGCTCCGCGAAGTGACGACGACGGAAGGGACCTGATCCATGGGAGCCCAGCTCCGGGTCTACAAGCGTCGCATCCGCTCCGTCACCGCGACCAAGAAGATCACCAAGGCGATGGAGATGATCGCCGCCTCGCGCATCGTCAAGGCGCAGCGCCAGGTGGCGGCATCGACGCCGTACGCGAGTGAACTCACCCGCGCGGTGACGGCGGTTGCGACCGGTTCGAACACCAAGCACGCGCTGACCACCGAGGTCGAGCGCCCGGTCCGGGCCGCGGTCCTGCTCGTCACGAGCGACCGCGGTCTGGCCGGCGGCTACTCCTCCAACGCCATCAAGGCCGCGGACCGCCTCACCGAGCGCCTGCGCTCGGAGGGCAAGGACGTCGTCACGTACATCATCGGCCGCAAGGGCGTTGCGTACTACGGCTTCCGGGAGCGTCCGGTGGCCCAGTCGTGGACCGGCTTCACCGACAGCCCGACGTACGCCGACGCCAAGCGCGTGGCGGGTCCGCTGATCGAGGCCGTCCAGCTGGACACGGCCGAGGGCGGCGTCGACGAGCTGCACATCGTCTTCACCGAGTTCGTCTCGATGATGACGCAGTCGCCCGTCGAGAAGCGGCTGCTGCCGCTCACCCTCGACGCGGCGGAGGAGCCCGAGGAGGGCGCGAAGGGCAAGATCCTTCCGCTCTTCGACTTCGAGCCGTCGGCGGAGGACGTCCTCGACGCCCTGCTGCCCCGGTATGTCGAGAGCCGTATCTACAACGCGCTGCTGCAGTCGGCCGCTTCCGAGCACGCCGCCCGCCGCCGCGCGATGAAGTCGGCGACCGACAACGCCGGCGAACTCATCAAGACGCTGTCGCGCCTTGCCAATGCGGCCCGACAGGCCGAAATCACCCAGGAAATCAGCGAGATCGTCGGTGGCTCCAGTGCCCTGGCCGACGCTAACGCGGGGAGTGACTGACCACTATGACCACGACTGTTGAAACCGCCACGGCCACCGGCCGCGTCGCGCGGGTCATCGGCCCGGTCGTCGACGTGGAGTTCCCCGTCGACGCGATGCCGGAGATCTACAACGCGCTGCACGTCCAGGTCGCCGACCCGGCCGAGGACGGCAAGCTCAAGACGCTGACCCTCGAGGTCGCGCAGCACCTGGGCGAGGGCCTGGTCCGCGCCATCTCGATGCAGCCCACCGACGGCCTGGTCCGCCAGGCCGCCGTCACCGACACGGGCACGGGCATCACCGTCCCCGTCGGCGACGTCACCAAGGGTAAGGTGTTCAACACCCTCGGTGAGATCCTGAACAAGCCGGAGGCCGAGTCCGAGGTCACCGAGCGCTGGGCGATCCACCGCAAGGCGCCGAGCTTCGACCAGCTCGAGTCGAAGACCGAGATGTTCGAGACCGGCGTCAAGGTCATCGACCTGCTGACCCCGTACGTCAAGGGCGGCAAGATCGGTCTGTTCGGTGGTGCCGGTGTCGGCAAGACCGTGCTGATCCAGGAAATGATCTACCGCGTGGCCAACAACCACGACGGTGTGTCGGTGTTCGCCGGTGTCGGTGAGCGCACCCGTGAGGGCAACGACCTCATCGAGGAAATGACCGACTCGGGCGTCATCGACAAGACGGCGCTCGTCTTCGGTCAGATGGACGAGCCGCCGGGCACCCGTCTGCGCGTCGCCCTGGCCGGTCTGACCATGGCGGAGTACTTCCGCGATGTGCAGAAGCAGGACGTGCTCTTCTTCATCGACAACATCTTCCGTTACACCCAGGCCGGTTCCGAGGTGTCCACCCTGCTCGGCCGTATGCCGTCCGCGGTGGGTTACCAGCCGAACCTGGCGGACGAGATGGGTCTGCTGCAGGAGCGCATCACCTCGACCCGTGGTCACTCGATCACCTCGATGCAGGCGATCTACGTCCCCGCGGACGACCTGACCGACCCGGCGCCGGCGACCACCTTCGCCCACCTGGACGCGACGACCGTGCTGTCGCGTCCGATCTCGGAGAAGGGCATCTACCCGGCGGTCGACCCGCTGGACTCGACGTCCCGCATCCTGGACCCGCGCTACATCGCGCAGGACCACTACGACTGCGCCTCGCGCGTCAAGACGATCCTGCAGAAGTACAAGGACCTCCAGGACATCATCGCGATCCTCGGTATCGACGAGCTGGGCGAGGAGGACAAGCTCGTCGTCCACCGTGCCCGTCGCGTCGAGCGCTTCCTGTCGCAGAACACCCACGTGGCGAAGCAGTTCACCGGTGTCGACGGCTCGGACGTGCCGCTGGACGAGTCCATCGCCGCGTTCAACGCGATCTGCGACGGTGAGTACGACCACTTCCCCGAGCAGGCGTTCTTCATGTGCGGTGGCATCGAGGACCTGAAGGCCAACGCCAAGGAGCTGGGCGTCTCCTGAGCCCCGTGCTCACGGCCGGGGGTGGGGCGATCCCGCCCCCGGTCGTCACGTCCCCTATTCTTTGACCCAACACCTGCCGGATCCGGCAGGTGACAGACCCGAGGAGCCACGTTGGCTGCTGAGCTGCACGTCGAGCTGGTCGCGGCGGACCGAAGCGTCTGGTCCGGCGAGGCCACTCTGGTCATCGCGCGTACCACATCGGGTGACATCGGCGTCATGCCCGGCCACCAGCCGCTGCTCGGTGTGCTGGAGTCCGGCCCGGTGACCATCAAGACCGCCGAGGGCAATGTCATCGCCGCGGTGCACGGTGGGTTCATCTCCTTCGCGGACGACAAGCTCTCGCTCGTCGCCGAGATGGCGGAGCTCGCCGACGAGATCGATGTCCAGCGCGCCGAGCGCGCGCTGGAGCGTGCGAAGTCGGAGGCCGACGCGGCCGCCGAGCGTCGCGCGGACATCCGGCTGCGTGCGGTCACGGGCGTTCACTAGCCCGCGACCCACAGAGATCGTCCCTCAGCCGCGGACCGCACTGGATCACTCCAGGGCGGTCCGCGGCTGAGGCAATACAGGTGCGGTTGCTCTAGATGATGCGAGGAGGTCGGTGGAGATGGTCCTCGCTCTGCTCGTGAGCGGCATCGTCGTCTTGCTGGTGTTGATCGGGCTCTTTGTCTTCGGGCTGCGCAGGCGGCTCATCCAGCGGTCGGGCGGCACGTTCGACTGCAGCCTGCGGTGGGGCGTCCCGGAGGACGCCCCGCTGGACGGCAAGGGGTGGGTCTACGGCGTCGCCCGCTACAACAGTGACCGGATCGAGTGGTTCCGGGTCTTCTCCTACGCGGTGCGCCCGCGGCGCGTGCTGGAGCGCGCGTCGATCGAGGTGCTGGAGCGGCGCGCGCCCCTCGGGGACGAGGAGCTGGCGCTGCTCTCCGACGCCGTCGTGCTGATCTGCCTCCATCAGGGGACGCGGCTCGAACTGGCCATGAGCGAGGACGCGCTGACCGGATTCCTGGCCTGGCTGGAGGCGGCGCCTCCCGGGCAGAGAGTCAATGTGGCGTAGATCAGGGGTGCCTCTCTGAGCGGGGGCGCCGCCCTGGCGAAGCCCGGGCGAGCCTGGGGAGCGTCAGCGTGGCTCAGTGCCCGGCGCTTCGGGGCCGTCGGTCAGCCCAGGCCCGTGGAGACCGCTGACATCAGCGGACCCGTGTCGCCCGACATCTCCCAGATCATCACGCCGCCCAGGCCCTTGCCGCGCAGCCAGGCGGCCTTCTTGCCGATGGACCACGCGTCGTCGAAGGTCCACCACTGGCCGTTGTCACCGGTGTAGCCGTACGTGGCGACGGCCTGTTCGTCGTGGTAGACGGTCAGGTTGGGCACGGACGCGATCAGGTTGGCGTAGCCGCGTGTGCCCGACTCCTCGGGGAACTGCCCCGGCGCCGCCCCGTTCGCCTTCTGCCACGCGCCGTGCGCGCCGCCGTCGGCGACCTGCTGCCAGCCGCGCCCGTAGAACGCCAGGCCGAGCATCACCTTGCGGGGGTCGACGCCGGCGTCGAGATAGGTCTGCACGGTCTTGTCCACGCTGAACTTCGTGGCGTACGGGTCCTTGGGGTCGGTGTAGAGATTGCCCTGGTGCCCGGTGAGGTTCGGCTCCCAGCTGTTGTCGCTGCCGGAGCCGTGGAAGTCGTAGCCCTGGACGTTGGCGTAGTCCATGGAGTCGAAGACGCTGGGCGTGCCGTCCTTGGTGGTGATGTCCCAGCCGGCGTCGATCTTGGCCGGGTCCGCCGGGGTGAAGGCGGTGACGAGGTACTTCTTCCCGGTGGTCTGGGACAGCGCGTCGAGCTGCTTGCGGAACTCCGCGAAGAGCAGGGTGTTGTTCGCCTTGTCGTCCTTCGAGACGTGGTTGCCCGGGTGGCCGTCGGAGCCGGGCCACTCCCAGTCGATGTCGAAGCCGTCGAAGATCCCGGCCGCCGAGCCGTCGCCGCCGCGTCCGTTGCTGACCGGCAGGTTGCCCTTGATGTACATGTCGATGCAGGACTTCACGAACTTCTGCCGGGAGGCGTCGGTCTTCGCCACGTCGGAGAAGAACTTGCTGTAGGTCCAGCCGCCCACCGACATGATGATCTTGAGGTCGGGGTGCTTGGCCTTGAGCTTCTTCAGCTGGTTGAAGTTGCCCGCCAGCGGCTGGTCCCAGGTGTCCCCGACGCCGTCGACGGACTCACCGGCCGCGAACCCCTTCTCGTAGTCGGCCCAGGAGTCGCCCGCGCCGTCGCCCTGGTTGGGGTCCTCGGGGTTGGGCAAGGTGGCCTTGGTGACGCCATTGAGACAGGTGAGGTTGTTCGGGTCGATGTTGGAGAAGGCGTAGTTGAGGTGCGTGAGCTGCGCGGCGGCGCCGGAGTCCTCCAGCGATTTCACGGTGTACGCGCGCCCGTAGATGCCCCACTGCACGAAATAGCCGACCTTGGCGTAGGTGCCGGCCGGCGGCTTCGTGCCGCCGCCCGTGGTGCGCACGGTCAGCGGCGGGCTCGCCTTGCCGGTCTGGTCGGCGGTGTCGCGGGCGACGACGGTGTAGGTGTAGTCGGTGCCCGGCGTCAGGCCCGTGTCGGTGTACGCGAGCTTGGCGACGGTGGCGACCTTGGCCGTGCCGCGGTAGACGTCGTAGTTCTTGATGCCCTTGTCGTCCGTGGCCGCAGGCCACTTCAGGGAGACGGAGGTGTCCGTGACGGCCGTCGCCTGCGGAGTGCCGGGCGCGGACGGCGGGTTGTCGCCGGGGGGCGTGCCGCCGTCGCAGCTGCCACCGTCGATCTTGCAGGCGTTCGGGGCGCCGTCGCCGCTGGCCACGAAGCCGAAGGTGACGGCGGCGCCGGGGGCGATGGCGCCGTTGTAGTCCCGGTTCCTGGCCGTGACGTGGTTGCCCGAGCTGGTGATCAGGGCGTCCCAGAAGGAGCCGACCGTGGTGGTCGCGGGGAAGTCCCACTCCACGGTCCAGCCGTTGACGGCGGTGGTGCCGGTGTTCTTGACCGTCCACTCGCCCTGGAAGCCCGTGCCCCAGTCCGATGTCTTGACGAAGGCGGCGGTGAGCGAGGCCGCCTTCGGGGTGGGGGCCGCGTGCGAGGGGGCGGTGGCCAGGCCGACGAGCGCGGCGGCCGGGAGGAGCAGCGCGGAGAAGACCGCGACGGCTCGGGAGAGGGGGTGTCTGCTGGGGTGTAAGGATCCTGTGCTCAAGGGAGCTCCTCGAGTGGTGCCTTAGTGGTGCCTTGTGGTGGGGGTGTTGTGGTGAGGGTGTGGGGGGTGGCGATGCGCGGGAGCCGTGGTGCGACCGGTGAGCGTGCGCTATCCGGACATGTTCCGCGCGGTTGTGGTGGGGAGAGTAAAAAGGTCCGTACCAATGGTCAAGAGGTCTGGACCAGGCCCAACTCCCGTGCCAGGACCGCCGCCTGCACCCGGCTGCGCAGCTCCAGCTTGCCCAGCAGGCGGCTGACATGCGTCTTCACCGTCGCCTCCGCCATCGTCAGCCGCACCGCGATGTCCGCGTTGGACAGCCCCTCGCCCAGACACGCGAGCACCTCCCGCTCCCGCCGGGTGAGCGGCTCCAGGATCCGCGGGTCCGGCGCCCCCGGCCGTGCGGCGGCGGGCCGCGCGAACTCCGCGATCAGCCGCCGCGTCACCGCCGGGGAGATCAGGCCCTCGCCCCGCGCCACCGTCCGCACCGCCGTGACCAGCTCGGCGGCCTCGCTGTCCTTGAGCAGAAACCCGGCGGCCCCGGCGCGCAGCGCCCCGAAGACGTACTCGTCCAGGTCGAAGGTGGTCAGCACCAGTACGTCCGCGAGCCGCTCCCCGGTGATGACGCGGGTGGCCGACACCCCGTCCAGGCGCGGCATCTGCACGTCCATCAGCACCAGGTCCGGCTCCAGCTCCCGGGCCAGGCGCACGGCCTCCTCGCCGTCGGCCGCCTCCCCGACCACCTCGACGCCGGGCGCCGAGCGCAGGATGAGCACGAGCCCGGAGCGCACGGCGGCCTGGTCCTCGGCGACGACCACGCGGATGGTCCCGGGCCCGCCGTCGGTGGGTGTCGTCACGGTGCTGCCGTCCCTTCCTCCGGTACGGGCAGCACGGCCCGTACGCGCCACTGCCGGCCCGCCGGTCCTTCGGCCGGGCCCGCCTCGAACTCCCCGTCCACCAGGGCGACGCGCTCGCCCATGCCCACGAGCCCGGTGCCCGAGCCCGGCGCGCGCGGGCCGGATGCCGCGTCGAACGCGCTGGTCACCTCGACCACCAACGAACCGGCACCGCCCGCCAGGCGCACCGCGACCTCGCCGGGTCCGGCGTGCTTCACGGCGTTGGTCAGCGACTCCTGGACGATGCGGTACGCCGCGAGCTCGACCGGCGCGGGCAGCGGCCGGGGGCCCCGCTCGTCGTGGAGGACGAAGACGAAGCCGTCGTCCCGCGCCGCACCGCGGGCCCGGTCGAGCAGCGCCTCGACGCCGTCCAGCCGGGGCACGGCCGCTGGCTCGTCCGCCGTGCCCGCGTCGCGCAGGATGCCGATGAGACGGCGCATTTCCGCGAGCCCCCGCACGCTGTTCTCCCGGATGACGGCGAGCGCCTCGTCGGACGCCTTCGGGTCGCCGATCGACAGCGCGGCCGTGGAGTGGATCGCGATGGCGGACAGGTGCCCGGCCACCACGTCGTGCAGCTCGCGCGCCATCCGGGCGCGCTCCGCGCCGACCGCCTCCCGGCGGTCCAACTCGGCCAGCAGCGCGGTCCGCTCGGCCTCCAGCCGGGCGGACCGGGCGGCGTCCCGGTGCACCCGGACCCCCACCCCCGTCCACGCGGGGACGATGGTGATCACGCCGAGCCCGATGCCGGCCAGCAGCGCGGAGGGCGCGCGGACGATCGCGGCGGCCAGCAGCGTCCCCACGACGGTGAGCACCTCGGTGGCGCGCGGGATGAAGCGGTACGCGGCCGGAGGCCCGTAGAGCACCGCCGCGTAGACGAGGTCGGTGAACATCGCGACGTTCGCCATGATGCTGCCCGAGAGCACGTCGAGCGTGAGCGCGCCGGCCCCGACGGCGAGGCCCGTCAGCGGGGCCCTGCGGCGCAGCAGTTCGGCACCGGCCATGACCGCCAGCGCCAGCAGCGCGAGCCGCCCCGGCACCGCCGCCACCGGCGTGCTGCTCAGCCCCAGCGCGTACAGCGCCACGCCGCCGAGCAGGCCGGTGGCGGCGATGAGCACCTCTTCGCGGGGGGAACGGGACATGGATCCATCACAGCACGTCGGAAGGGGTGCGGGCGCCCCCTGCCGGGGCGGTGCGGGCCGGCGGCGCTACATCGAAGGATGCAGTGGAGGATCGTCGCCGCCGACGAGGAAAGGGCCGCGCGCGGGGGCGACGCTGGTGGGGAGGGAAGGGAGAACCCCCGTGATCGTGTCGTTGATCATCGTGTGCGAGGCCGGCTTCTGGGTGCTGCTGGCCGGCGGGCTGAGCCTGCGCTATCTGGCCCGGATGCCGCGCGCGGGCCTCGCGGTGCTGCTGCTGGAGCCCGTACTGGAGCTGGTCCTGCTGGTCACGACCGCGGTCGACCTGAAGAACGGCGCCCAGGCCGACTGGAAGCACGGCTTGGCCGCGGTCTACATCGGCTTCTCGGTGGGCCTCGGCCACTCCACGCTCACCTGGGCCGACCAGCGCTTCGCCCACCGCTTCGCGGGCGGCCCGCCCCCGGTCAAGCCCCCGGAGTACGGCACGGCGCGCACGGTGCACGAGTGGCGGACGGCAGGCCGCTGGTGCCTGGCGGCGGCAGTCGCCGCGGGCCTGCTCCAGGCCGCCGTGTGGTACGTCGGCGACTCCGGCGACATCAGCTCGCTGCGGGCGTGGCAGACGAAGATGCTGCTGGTCATCGGCATCAATGTGGTGATCGCGCTCAGCTATACGATCTGGCCCCAGCGGCGGCCGGAGCCCGGGGCGGCCGAGGAGCCGGCCCGGGATCACGAGAGGCTCTGACCCGCCCTCACCGGGCGGGTGGCTCAGCGCTTTCGTCCGCCCGGGGCAGCGGGTTCAGCGGTTCTCGCCCGGCACCCAGAGGATGTCCCCGACCTCCTTGTTCGCCGTCCGCGCCAGGATGAAGAGCAGGTCGGAGAGGCGGTTGAGGTAGGTCGCCGCCAGCGGGTTCATGATGTCGGCGTGCAGCTCCATCGCCGCCCAGGTGGAGCGTTCCGCGCGGCGCGCCACCGTGCACGCCTGGTGCAGCAGGGCCGCGCCCGGGGTCCCGCCGGGGAGGATGAAGCTGCGGAGCTTCTCCAGGCCCTCCAGGAAGTGGTCGCAGTCCGCCTCCAGCTTGTCGATGTACGACTGCTCGACGCGCAGCGGGGGGTACTTGGGGTTCTCCGCGACCGGGGTCGCGAGGTCCGCGCCCACGTCGAAGAGGTCGTTCTGGATGCGGACGAGCACCTTGACGACCTCCTCCGGCAGCTGCCCGAGCGCGATCGCGACGCCGATGGCGGCGTTGGCCTCGTTGGCATCGGCGTAGGCGGCGATGCGGGTGTCGGTCTTCACGGTGCGGCTCATGTCACCGAGGGCGGTGGTGCCGCTGTCGCCGGTGCGGGTGTAGATGCGCGTCAGATTGACCATGGGAAGAGCGTAGGCCGTGCCGCGGCCGCGCCGCGGGTTACCGGCCGCCGGGCGCACCGGATTCCCGGACCGCCCACGCGACCTGGGACTGTGAACGCTGATGCTGGAGATACTCAACTGGTGCGTGGGGCGCGGCTGGTAGCCGTCTCGGTGTGATGTCCGTCATGTGGGACGTGACGCGCATCTCTAACCTCCCAAAGCCGCCCCCATGGGCGCTAATGTCCGCCCGAGAGAGTGCGTACGGAACAGAACAGCGTTGTGCACAGGGAGTAAGGGGACAGCCGTGGCCAAGAAGCTCGCCGTCATCGGTGCCGGACTGATGGGGTCGGGGATCGCGCAGGTCTCCGCCCAGGCCGGCTGGGACGTCGTGCTGCGGGACGTCACCGACGCGGCGCTGCGGCGGGGCACGGACGGCATCAAGTCCTCGTACGAGAAGTTCGTCTCCAAGGGCAAGCTGGAGGCGGACGCCGCCGAGCGGGCGCTGGCCCGGATCACCACCACCACCGACCTCGACGGTGCCGCGGACGCCGACATCGTCGTCGAGGCGGTCTTCGAGGACGTGGACACCAAGCGGGACATCTTCCGCACCCTGGACGGGCTGGTGAAGGACGGGACGGTCCTCGCCTCCAACACCTCCGCCATCCCGATCACCAAGATCGCGGCCGCCACCCGGCGGCCCGAGCGGGTCGTCGGCACGCACTTCTTCTCGCCGGTGCCGATGATGCAGCTCTGCGAGCTGGTCCGCGGCCACAAGACCAGCGACAAAACCCTCGCCACCGCACGGGAGTTCGCGGAGGGCGTCGGCAAGACGTGCATCGTCGTCAACCGTGACGTCGCGGGCTTCGTCACCACCCGCCTCATCTCGGCGCTCGTGGTCGAGGCGGCGAAGCTCTACGAATCGGGCGTGGCCACCGCCGAGGACATCGACATCGCCTGCAAGCTGGGCTTCGGTCACGCGATGGGCCCGCTGGCCACCGCCGACCTCACGGGCGTGGACATCCTCACGCACGCCACCGGGAACATCTACGCCGAGTGCCAGGACGAGAAGTTCGCGCCGCCGGAGATCATGCGCCGCATGGTCGACGCGGGCGACCTCGGCCGCAAGAGCGGCCAGGGCTTTTACCAGCACTGACGCCACCGCCGCTATCTGCCTCACCCGCCAGGGTGAATTAGGTATCGGTTGGCCAACAAGCGGCAACCTTGTCGTGTGAGAGGCAGTCAGTTCTTTAGGACCTCATTCACATCACGCACCACTCCCGGGAGCGCATATGCACATCAGGGGCGACCACGCCGAACTGGTCGTCGGGGGGCGCCTCGACGTCCGTAGCGCGGCGGACGCCCGTACGGTCCTGCACTCCGCGCTCGACGCGGGCCGCGGTGACCTCGTGCTCGACCTCACCGAGCTGGACTCCTGGGACGCGACGGGGCTGGGCGTCATCATGGGCGCCCACCGCCGCGCCGGCCGCACCGGCCGGCGGCTGGTCCTGCGCGGGGTGCCCGACCGGATGCAGCGGCTGCTGGTCGCCACCCGCCTGCACCGCATCCTCGCCATCGAGGGCGGCATCGAGGCGGAGTCCCTGCCCGGAGTGTGACCGGCGCGTGCGGCGCCGGAGGTGCGCCGGGAAGCGCCTTGCGCGGAATTGCGGGTGATCACGGGGAAGGCCCCGGCCCGGGGCCGTTGGGGCGTCCGTGCCCCGCTCCGGCTTTCGCCCGCTTCGTCCCTTCACCCTCATGGGACCGTGACGTCCCCCGGGCGGCGGGACGCCCCTCGATTCATGGATACTGTCCGGAGGTCTGAGGTTCGGTTTTTCCCGCCGCATAAGGCCGTACAACCATGCCCACACGGCGGGCACCGGACGCTGAGCGCCGGCCGGACGGCGTCCGGCCGGGGGCGAGGGAGTGCGGACAGGCCGGGAGGGCACGACGGCACGCCACGCTTTTGGGGGCTTTCACCATGGACCCGACGAACCGATCCGAGGAATTCGGCGACGGCGCCCGCGAGCCCGCCACCGACGGCGGCCCGGCGCGGGAGACGCAGGGTCAGGAGAGCGGCGGGCAGGGGCCCGCGCCCGTCCGCGTCGTCCGGCTCGTCGCCGGCGACTACGTCCTCACCGTCAATCCGCTCGACGGCAGCGAGGTCGAGCCCTGCCTGCCCGGACAGCGGCCCGCCCACCCCGGCAAGCACGGCCCCGCCGAGCGCGCCGAGCGGCTCCGCGCCACCCAGCCGCCGCCGCCCGCCCGCCCCGCCGGCCCCGAACTCCCCCTGCTGGAACGGCAGGAGGAGCGCGAGAGACTCGTCCGCCTGCTGTCGCGCGGCCGCTCCGTACGCCTCACCGGCCCCTCCGGCTCCGGCCGCAGCGCCCTGCTCGACGCCGTGGCCGCCGACTGCGCGGACCTCGCGCCCGACGGTGTCGTGCGCCTGAGCGGCCGCCACCGCACCACCACCGACCTGCTGCACGAGCTCTTCGCCGCCGTCCACGACGCGCCGCTCTACCGGCCGGACCGGGCCGAACTCCTGGCGCTGGTCCACGAGATCGGCGCGGTCGTCGTCCTGGACGACCTCGAATTCGGCGGCAGCGCGCTCGACGAGCTCCTCGACGCCACCCCCGAGTGCGCGTTCCTGCTCGCCGCCACGCCCGACATCGCCGCGCCCTCCGCCGACTCGCACCTCGAAGAGGTCTTCCTCGGCGGGCTCGACCGCACCGGCTGCCTGGAGCTGCTGGAGCACGCCGTCGGCCGCCCGCTCACCGACGAGGAGGCCGACTGGGCGGCGGACCTGTGGTTCGCCTCCGAGGGGCTGCCGCTGCGCTTCGTCCAGGCCGGGGCGCTGCTGCGGCAGCGCGACAACCCGCCGGGCGCGGAGGCCGTCGTGGCCGACGAGTTCGGCGTCGTCGCCGAGCGGCCGTATGTCACCGCCGAGACCGCCGAACCCGAGCTCGCCGCCGCGGGACCCGACGTGCCGCTGCCCGCCCTCGCCTCGGCCACGGCCCCCGCGCCCCGGCTCGCCTCCCGGCTCGGCGAGGCCGCCCGCGACACCCTGCGCATCGCCGTCGCCCTCGGCGGCGAGGTCCCGCACCAGGCGCACCTGCCGGCCCTCGTGGGCGACACCCACGCGGACGCCGCCCTCGGCGAACTCCTCGCCGCCGGGCTGATCACCGCCGCCGGCGCGCACTACCGGCTGGCCGCGGGCGTCGCCGACCAGCTGCTCGCCGAGGGGTACGGACGGGACGCGGCCGACCTCGCGCACGCCGCGGCCCAGCACTACGCCTGGTGGACCGGGCACCCCTCCGTCACCCCCGAGCGCGCCGCCCTGGAGGCCGACGCGATCCTCGCCGCGCTCGCGGCCACGGCCGGCGACGGCGAGGACGGGCGCGCGCGGGCGGCGGTGCGGCTGGCCCGTACGGCGGCGCCCGCGTTCGCGGCGGCCCTGCACTGGAGCGCCTGGGAGCGCTGCCTGCGGCACGGCCAGGCCGCGGCCCGGCGCAGCGGTGAGGTCGGCGAAGAGGCGTACTTCCACCACGAGTTGGGCGTGCTCGCCCTGTGCACCGGCAACATCGACCGGGCCCGCGCCGAGCTGGAGGCTTCGGTCGGGATGCGCGGGGTGCTCGCGGACAAACGCGGTGCCATAGCGGGCCGTCGCGCCCTCGCCCTCGTCGCCGACCTCTCCGGCCGGACGGCGAACGGGCCCGCGGCGCCACGGACCGGACCGGGCGCGGCCCCGGCGGCACCGCCGCTGTCGGCGCCCTCGTCCATGCCTTCGGCCACGCCGGCCCCCGCCTTCCCGCCGCCGCCCGCCGCGCCGGCGGCCGCGAGGACGACCGCCGGTGAGGAGATCCCGGACGCGCGCCGTGAGGAGTCGGCGACACCGCCCGTCGCGGTGCCGTCGCCCTTCGCCACGCCCGTCGACCAGGACCGCGTCGCGACCGAGTCCTTCCGCCGGCTCGGTCCGGCCGCGGCGGCGAGGAAGCAGCCGCCGTCGCAGCCGTGGGCGAGGAAGCTGATGGTGAGCGGCACCCGGCGCAACCTCGCCGCCGCGGGTGCCGGAGCGCTGCTCGCCGCGGTGCTCGGCACCGTCGTGACGCTCGGCGCGACGTCCGGCAGCCACGACGGGGACGCCTCCGACGGCAAGGTGACCCCCGGCCGCTCCGCGTCGCAGCAGGACGGAGACAACGGCCTCACCGCGGACCACCCGGGTCCGGGCGAGGCGGGGCACGCGCAGGTGCCGGGCAAGCCGGGGGCGCCCGGCCGGTCGCCTTCCCCGGGGGCGTCGGGCGCGGCGTCCCCCGGCGCCTCGGGCAGCGCGTCGCCGAGCGCGGGGGCGAGCGATGGCGGCAAGCCGTCCAGGGGGCCTTCGCAGCCCTCCACCGCGCCGGAGTCGCCTTCCAAGTCGCCGTCGAAGGAACCGAGCTCCGCGCCCGTGACGCCGTCCAAGGATCCGACGAAGGATCCGACGAAGCAGCCGCCCACTTCGCCGGGGACGCCGTCGCAGCCGCCGGCGGGCGGGGGCGGTTCGAGCTCGGTGGCCGGTGGCCCGGCGACGACGGGCTCATCGGGCAGCCGGCCGTCGGACGGCGGCGCGGGCAACCCGACGGCTTGACCGGGGCCGGGCGCTGTCGCGTGTGGCCGGAGTGACGCCTACCGGGGTGCCTCTAGAGCACGGCGTGGCGGGTGCGGCCGGTGGGGGTTCGGCGCGCGGTTCCCCGCGCCCCTGAGGGGGCGCGGGGCCGTCGCCGGGATCAGCGGTCGTGGGCCGGGGGCGACGCGGGCCGGAACTGGATCCGCTTACGCGGCCCCCGTCAGCGGGGCCCGGGCGGGGCCGGGGCGCGGCCTCGGCGGGGTCTGGGGCGGAGCCCCGGTGGGGGTTCGGGGGCGCGGCCCCCAGAAGCCGGGGTCCGGGGGCGCGGCCCCCGGAAACACTCCCCGCCCAGCTTCCCCACCACGGGTCAGAACAGGCGAAGCTTGTCGTCCTCGATGCCGCGCATCGCGTCGTAGTCGAGGACGAGGCAGCCGATGCCGCGGTCCGTCGCGAGGACGCGGGCCTGCGGCTTGATCTCCTGGGCCGCGAAGACGCCGCGGACAGGGGCGAGGTGCGGGTCGCGGTTGAGCAGCTCCAGATAGCGCGTGAGCTGCTCGACGCCGTCGATGTCACCGCGCCGCTTCAGCTCCACGGCCACCGTCGCGCCGTCCGCGTCACGGCAGAGGATGTCCACGGGGCCGATCGCCGTGGGGTACTCCCGGCGGATCAGGGTGTAGCCCTCGCCGAGCGTCTCGATCCGGTCGGCGAGCAGCTCCTGGAGGTGCGCTTCCACACCGTCCTTGATCAGACCCGGGTCGACACCGAGTTCGTGGGAGGAGTCGTGCAGCACTTCCTCCATAGTGATGATCAGCTTCTCGCCCGCCTTGTTGACCACCGTCCACACCGAGCCGTCGCCCTCCTTGAGGGTGCACGGCGGGGACATCCAGTTGAGGGGTTTGTAGGCCCTGTCGTCCGCGTGGATGGAGACACTGCCGTCCGCCTTGACGAGGATCAGTCGCGGGGCGGAGGGGAGGTGGGCGGTGAGCCGGCCCGCGTAGTCCACGGAGCAACGGGCGATGACGAGACGCATGGTCAGTCACGCTACTCGACTCCCGCCCCTCGACGCGATTCGCCCTTGATGGACCCCTTCGGTGGACTGCCGAACGCCCTGGGCCGTGGCCGGTTGTTGCTGCGTTCTCCTGGTGCCCCCGCAGTGGCCGAATTACCGTTGAAGCGGGCGGTCGTCGTACGGGCACAGGGCGTCGTCGTCCGCTCGCCCATCCCTGAGACCCCGCTCGCGGGGTCGCGAGAGGAGAACTCATGTCGCTCGACGTCTCACCGGCCCTCCTTGAACAGGCCGAGCGAGGCGAGGTCGACGAAGCGGATTTCGTCGACTGCGTCCGGACCTCCCTGCCGTACGCGTGGGAGATGATCAGCTCCCTGGTGGCCCGGCTCAAGATCGACGGTGGCGAGTTCGCCGACAACCAGACGCCTCCGCCGGATGAGCAGGCTCGTGGCCAGCTGCTGCGAGCCCTGGCGAGTGACGCGATCCGTGGTGCGCTGGAGCGGCACTTCGGTGTCCGCCTGGCGTTCCAGAACTGCCACCGGGTGGCGGTCTTCCCGCTCGACCCGGCGGCCGACGACCGTCTCGCACGCTTCACCTCGATCCGTGGCCAGTTACTCAATCAGTCCCCGCTCCTGCGGGACTGCTGAGGCACGGCGCTGCCGCCTCGCGATGTGCGGGCGGCAGCGCTGGGGGATGGTGGGTGCCCGTTCTTCCGCCTGCGGGCTGTTTGTGCTTTCGGTGGGGTGGCCTTAATCGCGGGCCGGGCTTCGGTTGGGTGCGGGTGCGTTCGCTGGGTGCGGGTTGTGTGTGGTTGGGGTTCGGGTGGCCTCAAGCGCCGGCCGGGCTGGTTTGTGGTGGGTGCCGGGGGTGGGTCTTCCGGGCTGGGGACCTGGAACGCGGTGCGGGTCCCCTGATGCCTATTGCGTGCCGTGACGACGCACCGCGTTCCAGAACCCCACCCTCCAGCCCCACCCCCTCCCGCCGGAGGGCGACATCAGGCTGTGGGCGTGCGCCCCTTCTCTTCAGCTCGTCCGGGGTGCTCGTTCCGGGTGCGCCTGCTCTTTCCCTTCAGCCCGTCCGGCGTTTGAGGACGCTCCCCCAGACTTCGTCCGGGGGACCCCCAAGGGCGCTCCCGCCGCAGGCGGCGACGGCGGAGCACCCAGCCACGAGCGGCACGCGAAGCGCGGCGGGCGCGTCACACCAGAAGCGGCAGCACCTCGGACCCGAGTCGGCGGAGGTTGTCCTCCGTCGCGGCGAGGTCGCCGGAGCCCTCGGTGAGGAGGGCGAAGCGGGTGATGCCCGTGCGTTCGGACGTCGCCGCGAGACGGTCCGCGCACAGCCGCGGCGGACCCACCGGATGGAGTTCGCAGAGCTGCTGGGTGTAGGCGAGCGGGTCGCGCATCCGCCGCGGCCGGCCGTCGACCGTCTCATAGGCGGCGAGCCCGTGGTGGAACCACCCCGGCATGGCCTTGAGGAGGGTCTCCGCGGCCTCCCGCCGCCGGTCCCCGACCTGTGCGACACCGGCCGACACATGACCGGCCGCCGCGACCTCCTCGGGTGAACGACCCGCCTCCAGTGCGCACTTGCGCCAGAGGGCGACCATCTCCGCTTTTTCTTCATCGGAGTTGTGCATCCCGAGCAGCATCGGCAGACCGCGCGCGGCGGCCAGCCGTACGCTCGCGGGCGAGGTGCAGGCGAGCAGCACCGGCGGGCCGGAACGATCCTCCAGATCGTCCGGGCGCGGCACGACGGGCACTTCGCGGAAGTGGAAGCGGGGCCCGGCCGCGCTCACGCGGGGCGTGCGTAGCCAGCGCAGCAGCAGGTCGAGCGACTCGGGGAAGCCCTCCTGGTACGCCTCCAGGCCCGTGCCGAAGACCTCCAGGTCCACCCAGGGGCCGCCGCGGCCGACGCCCAGGGTGAAGCGGCCCTCGGAGGCGAGGTGCAGCAGCGCCGCCTGCTCGCCCAGTGCCACGGGGTGCACCGTGGGCAGCACGCTCACCGCCGTGCCCACTTCGATCCGCCGGGTGCGCCCGAGCACCAGCCCGGCCAGCGTCGCCGCCGACGGGCAGACGCCGTACGGAATGAAGTGGTGTTCCGCGAGCCAGACCGCGTCGAGTCCGGCCTCCTCGGCGACCACCGCCGACCGGACGGCCCGGTGCAGTGCCTCCCCATGCCCCTGGCCGGGGAACTGCGCGGCCAGGACGAATGCTCCAACGCGCATCGCTCTCAATCTCCTTGCTGGCGACCGACGCGGCATCCCCCACCGGAATCAACGGCTGACACGTGCCATGGGCACGGCCTCGCGTTAAGTTTTAACGATGATCGGAGAATGCTCGGGTGGTCCTTGGGGGATGCCCGCCCGGGACGGTCACCGTGACGCGTAACCTGGTTACGGCCCGTAGCCCCCCAGACCTCCGAGGTGCCCCGTGTCCCCGCGCCGAAACCGCCCGCGAGGCGGCGCAGAACATCAAGCCGACGCCCCGCGCGAGTTCGTCGGCGACCGCTACGGCCTGGAGCGCTGCGAGAGCTGGCAGGGCGAGGACTGGGCCGTCCGTACGGTCGGCGGTGGCGCGGCCGCCAAGCACTACCGCTGCCCCGGCTGCGACCAGGAGATCCCGCCCGGCGTCCCGCACCTCGTGGCGTGGCCGCTGTACGGCGGCGGCGTGGAGGACCGGCGGCACTGGCACAAGGCGTGCTGGAACGCGAAGGACCGCCGGAGCGCGCGGCTCCAGCGGTCCCGTAACGCGCCTCGCTACTGAGGCGTCGCGCCCGCGCTACGCGTCGCGCTTCATGAGCGCCGCGTACGCGCCGCCCAGGGCGACCGCCACCACGCCCGCCATGATCCAGACCGGGTCCCAGCCCGTGGGGCCCGAGTCGGGCCCGGAGCCCGAGGCGAAGAGCACGAAGAGCTCGTAGGGGATCGAGTACTGCAGGAGGATCTTCCGCAGCTCGGACAGCGCGCTCGCGTACATGAACGTCGTCATGACCAGCGGCAGCAGCATCAGGCCGAGCATCGTCGTGATCGCGCCCGCGGAGTGCCGCACAAGTGTCCCGACGGCCAGCGCCAGCAGCCCGATCAGCGCGACGAAGAGGCTGACGCCGACCGTGGCGCGCAGCCACATCTCGCCCGTCGTGCGGCTCGTCCACTGCCCCTGGAGCAGCGATTCCGCCACCATGCCGACCAGCGTCGTGGACACCAGGGTGATCGTGAAGACCAGCAGGAAGAAGACGATCGCCTTCGCCGTCAGCACGCGGGCGCGGTCGGGGCAGGCGGTCAGGGTGGTGCGGATCATGCCCGTGCCGTACTCGGAGCTGATCGTCAGCACGCCGAGCGTGATCACGCAGATGATGCCGAGCAGCACGCCGAAGACGCCGAAGCTCAGGGCCGACATGTTCTTCTCGCCGCTGTCGGAGTCGATGCCGCTGGCGGCCATCGCGATCGCGCAGCCGATGCCGAAGACGAGCACGACCATGACGCCCAGCGTCCACATCGTGGAGCGCAGGGAGCGGATCTTGGTCCACTCGGAGGCGATCGCGTCGGCGAGGTTCGCCTTGCGCACCGGGATCGGGGAGACGTACCCGCCGCCCCACTGAGGGGCCTCCGGCGCGAAGGCCGGTGCCTGCGGCGCGGGCGGCTGCGGGTGCTGGGGGGCGGTCATCGGGCGTCCTCGCTGTCACGCTTGGTCAGGTCGGCGGGGGCGGTGGCGGGCGCGTCGGCCGGGGCGGCCGGCGCGGGGGGCTCAGCGGGCGGGGCGGGTGCGGCCGGTGCCTGCGGGGCGGCGGCGTACGGATTCGGCTGCTCGCCCGTCAGCACGGGATAGGGGTTGGCCGGCGCGGGCTGACCCCAGCCGCCCTGCGCGGGCTGCCCCCAGCCCGGCTGACCCTGCGCTACGCCGTAGCCGTACTGCTGGGCGTACGGGTCGGCCCGCATCAGACCGGCGCGCTGGTCGGCGGTCGAGCGGTAGTCGACGGCGCCCTGGGTCATCCGCATGTACGCCTCCTCCAGGGACGCCTGGTGCGGGGAGAGCTCCCACAGGCGGACGTCGGCGTCGTGCGCGAGGTCGCTGATCCGGGGGAGCGGCACGCCCGTGACGCGCAGCGCGCCGTCCGGCTCGGCCAGCACCTGGCCGCCCGCCTCGACCAGCGCGGCCGTCAGCTTCTCGCGGCCCTCCGGCTCGGTGTCCGGGGACCGCACGCGGGCGAAGCCGGCGGAGTTCGCGGCGATGAAGTCCCGCACGCTCATGTCGGCGAGCAGCTGGCCGCGGCCGATGACGATGAGGTGCTCGGCGGTGAGGGCCATCTCGCTCATCAGGTGCGAGGAGACGAAGACGGTCCGGCCCTCCGCCGCGAGCTGCTTCATCAGATTGCGGACCCAGAGGATGCCCTCGGGGTCGAGGCCGTTGACCGGCTCGTCGAAGAGCAGCACCTGCGGATCGCCCAGCAGCGCGGCCGCGATGCCCAGGCGCTGGCCCATGCCCAGCGAGAAGCCCTTGGAGCGGCGGCGGGCCACGTCCTGGAGGCCGACGACGGCGAGCACCTCGTCCACCCGGCGCGCGGGCAGGCCCGCGAGCTGGGCGAGGGAGAGCAGGTGCAGCCGGGCGCTGCGCCCGCCGTGCACCGCCTTCGCGTCGAGGAGGGCGCCGACCTGGCGGGGTGCGTTGGGGAGCTTGGCGAAGGGGTAGCCGCCGATGGTCACGCTGCCGGACGTGGGCACGTCCAGACCGAGGATCATGCGCATCGTGGTCGACTTGCCGGATCCGTTGGGGCCCAGGAAGCCGGTGACCGTCCCGGGCCGCACTTGGAACGACAGATTGTGCACGGCCGTCTTGGCGCCGTAGCGCTTTGTGAGGCCGACTGCCTCGATCATGCTCCGCCCCTCGCGAGCTCTTCGGGGCATAAGCCCCCGTAAGGGTTAGGAGCATAACGAGGAGCTGACGGTTCCTGATGGTGTGAGATTCAAGCGACTGGTGGGTAGGGCGTGCCGTCGCGGGGTGCGGAGAGATCGGCGTAGGCGCGGGGTGTGACGGGTGTCTCATCCGCCACCCCGTCCGGGTCGGGAAAGCCGCTGTCCGTCAGCACCCAGCCGTGCTCCCGGAAGATCCGCTTGCCCTCGTGGCGTACGGCCTCGTCCGCCCGTGCCCGGTCCACCCAGCTCTCCGGGCCGGGCCCGAGCAGCTCCCGCAGGGCGGGGGAGGAGGTGAGCAGCCGGGTGAGGAGGGCGCGCTGGTCGCCGCCGCCGGGCAGCGGGCGGCCGTCGGCCGTGTCGGTGAGGACGCCGTGCAGGCTGACGTAGAGATACGCCCCGCCGAGGGCCTCGCCCGAGGGCATGAGCATGGGGAAGCGGGCGCCGGGCAGCAGGGCGCGGCGGTAGTTGAACTCGGTGCGGTCCACCTCCCGCAGCTGCGCGGTGTCCAGCCAGCTGATCACCAGCGTGAGTTCGGCGCCCGGCTCGGCGTACGGGGCGGCCGCCACATAGCCGTGCCGGCCGATGTGCCCGGAGCAGCCGACGCCGATGCCGCGCACCCGCACCGGGACCATGGGCACGGTCGTGGGCAGGCCCCGGCGGGCGAGCTTGTGGTGGAGCTGGGCGGGGGAGGCGTTGGAGCCGACCGCGACGACCGGGTGGCGCCGCCCCGCGGTCGCCGAGCCCAGCCCGGTGAGCACGGCGTCGAGCACCGGCTGCCCGGCCGCGCCGGTGGCGACCCGCCACGCGCCCAGCGGCTCGCCGGGCACAGGGGTCAGCGGGGTGAGCGTGTGGCCGCTGAGCAGGGCGGGCGCGGTGACGGGGCGGCCGGGGTAGGTCAGGGGCCGCTCGGCGGGGGCGTGGCCGAGACTGTCGCTTTCCACGGTCCCCTTCCCTCCCCGGCCGGGACCGTCCCGAAACGAGCCGGAAGGCGCCGCTCGCGCCGGTCGAGCGCGGCCCGCCGGGGGGCACCCGGGCGGAGTCCGGGTAAGGCGGCTGGGGGAGTTCCGCGAGACCGCCCGGCCGGGCGCCGGGCGCTAAGCGTCTCGTTCCCGCAGGACCACATACGCCCCCACCAGCGCCGCCACCACCCAGAGCACCATGATCGCGAAGCCGCCCCACGGCCCGTACGGGGCGTCGTCGTCGATCGTGATCACCTGCATGACCTTGCGGCCCGCCTGGTCCGGGAAATACTGCGCGACCTTCTTCGTGGCCGGGACCGCGCCCAGGATGTTGGAGATGAGGAAGAAGAACGGCATGAGAATACCCAGCGAGAGCATCGGGCTGCGCAGCATCGTGGCGATGCCCATGGAGAAGACGGTGATCAGGGTCATATAGAGCCCGCCGCCGATGACGGCGCGCAGGACTCCCGTGTCGCCGATCGACGTCCTGTGCTCGCCCAGCATCGCCTGGCCGAGAAAGAACGCCAGGAAACTCGTGACCATGCCGACGACCAGCGCCAGCAGCGTCGCGACGGTGATCTTGCTGAAGAGAAATGTGCCGCGCTGCGGTACGGCCGCCAGTGAAGTGCGGATCATTCCGGTGCTGTATTCGTTGGTGACGACCAGCACCCCGAAAACGATCAGCGCGAGCTGGCCGAGTCCCATGCCGGCGAAACTCGTGAAGGTCGGATCGAAAGTGATCTTCTCCTTCGCCGACAGTTTGTCGAAGTTGCTTTTGGAAAGAGCGCTGATCAAAATCCCCAGCGCGACCGTCACGACCAGGGCGAGACCGAGCGTCCACACCGTGGAACGAACGGATTTGATCTTTGTCCATTCGGACCGGAGGACCTGGTTCGCCACCGCCGCCATCGCTTCAGGATCCCTTCTTCTGCCAGTCCGCGCCCCAGCCGGCCCCCGGGAGCTGCTGCCCCGGAGCGGCCTCGGGACCCAGGACCGGCGCGCTGTGCGCGTGGTATTCCACCGACTCGGCGGTGAGCCGCATGAACGCCTCCTCCAGCGAGGCCCGCTGAGGACTCAGCTCGTGCAGCACGATCTGGTGCCGGGCCGCGAGCTCACCCAGCCGTGCGCCGTCCGCCCCGTCCACCTCCAGCGAGCCGTCGCCGGCCGCCACGGCGGTGATCCCCGCGCCCGCCAGCACGTCCAGCAGCCGCTCCCGGTCGGGCGAGCGCAGCCGGACGTAGGAGCGGGAGTTCTGCGCGATGAAGTCCGCCATCGAGGTATCCGCGAGCAGTCGTCCCTGGCCGATGACGATGAGGTGCTCGGCGGTCAGGGCCATCTCGCTCATCAGGTGCGAGGAGACGAAGACCGTACGCCCCTGTGCGGCGAGGTTCTTCATCAGATTGCGGATCCAGTGGATGCCCTCGGGGTCGAGGCCGTTGACCGGCTCGTCGAAGAGCAGCACCTGCGGATCGCCCAGCAGCGCGCCCGCGATCCCGAGCCGCTGGCCCATGCCCAGGGAGAAGCCTTTGGAGCGCTTCTTGGCCACCGACGTCAGGCCGACCGTGTCCAGCACCTCCGCCACCCGGGCCCGCGGGATGCCGTTGCTCTGCGCCAGGCACAGCAGGTGGTTGTAGGCGCTGCGGCCGCCGTGCATCGCCTTGGCGTCCAGCAGCGCGCCGACGACCTTCAGCGGATCCCGCAGTCGGCGGTAGTGCTTGCCGTCGAGGTGGACCGAACCGGCGGTGGGCCGGTCCAGGTCGAGCATCATGCGCATCGTGGTGGACTTGCCCGCGCCGTTGGGCCCCAGGAAGCCGGTGACGACCCCGGGCCGTACGGTGCAGGTGAGGCCGTCCACGGCGAGCTTGTCGCCGTAGCGCTTGGTCAGACCCTGGAGCTCGATCATTCCGCCACGTTAAGGGCATACCTCCCACAGCGCCACCGGTGGCCGCCCGTCCGGATGAGCCGGAAAGCGGACGGCGGGGCACCGAGGACACCGACGCCCCGTGTGCCGCCTCCCGGCGGTACACGGGGCGTCGGCGTACGGGGGTCGCTGCGGGGCCGTGCGCCGTGCGCTCAGCGGCTCTGCTGGGCCGGGACGCCGCGCGAGATCGGCTCGTCGTCACCGGGCACGCCGGCCGCGGCCACGGCCGCGCCGGTCAGCGTGGCCAGCATCTCGCGGACGTTGGTCAGCTGGGCGTTGATGCTGTCGCGGCGGTTGGTCAGCGCCGCCAGCTCGCGCTCGGACTCGCTGCGGATGCGGTCCGCCTTGGCGTTGGCGTCGGCCACGATGTCCTCGGCCTGGCGCTGCGCGGTCTCCACGGTCTGACGGGCCCGGCGCTCGGCGTCCGTGCGCAGCTTCTCCGCCTCCAGGCGCAGCTGCTCGGCGCGGTGCTCGATCTCCGCCAGTCGCTTCTCGGCCTTGGCCTGACGGGACGCCAGGTCGCGCTCGGACTGCTCACGGCGCTTGGCCAGGTTGGTCTCGAAGTCCGCGGCGGCCTGGGCGGCCTTGGCGCGGGTCTCCTCGAAGAGGGCGTCGGCCTCCTCGCGCTTGGACTGCGCGTCCTTCTGCGCCTCGGCGCGCAGCGTCGCGGCGTCGCCCTTGGCCTTCTCGACGATGCGGGCGCCCTCGTCCTCCGCCTTCGCCTTGCGGTCGGCGGCGAACGACTCGGCGTCGTTGCGCACCTGCTGAGCGGCGGACTCGGCCAGCTCACGGTGCTGCTCGGCCGCGCGCCGTGCCTCCTCACGCAGATCCTTGGCCTCTTCCTCGGCCAGCCGAAGGATCTTCTCGACCCGCGCACCCAGGCCCGCGTAGGACGGTTCCGCGTCGTTGACCTGGGCCTGAGCATTCTGCGTTTCGAGGTGGAGCTCCTCGATGCGCTTTTCCAGAGAGGTGATTCGCGCCAGTGCGCTGTCACGGTCGGCGACGAGCTTGGTAATGCGGTCGTCCACCTGGCCGCGGTCGTATCCACGCCGCACGAGCTCGAAGCCGAAGGGGGAGGAAGTGTCACTCATGGGGTTCCTGTCATAAGAGACCGGTGAGGTGATAGAGGGAATCCTAGGGGTGCGAGCGGCGTGGCATCGAGTGGACGGTTGGCAGATCTGGAGAATGGCCCCCCGTTTGAGTGGCTACTTCTGGGACTGCTTGCCACCCGATCGAGTTGCACCCGCAACCGCTGCTGCCTTCACCCCGCCCTCTTTGGCGCTTCCCGCCCCCGGGGCTTCAAAAGATTCCAACGCTTCCAACACGTCCTGGACACGGGAAATCTCGGCATTGATGTCCTCGCGCCGGCGGACCAGCGCCTCCAACTCCCGCTTTCCGTCGTCGACCAGGCGCTTGGCCTCCTGCGCACCCTCGGTGCGCAGGCGCTCCGCCTCGCGTACGGCCGCGGCCTTCTTCTCCTCGGCCTCCTTCAGCAGCGCCTGGGACTCCCGCTGGACGGCGGCCTTCTTCTGCTCCGTCTCCTTGAGCAGCCCCTCGGCCTTCTTCACCGCGGCGATACGGACCTTGCTGGCCTCGCTGCTGGCGTCGGAGACCAGCTTCTTGGCCTTCTCCTCGGCCTCCGCGAGCTGTTCGGTCGCCGCGGCCACGAGCTTGTCGCAGCGCTCGCCCGCCGACTGCATCGCCTCGGCCGCCTCCCGGCGCGCCCGGTCGTGCAGTTCCTCGACCTCGCTCTCCACGCGGGTGCGCAGCTCGTCCGCGCGCTCCCTTATGGCGGTCGCGTCCCCGCGGGCCTCGGCCAGCAGCGTGTTGGCGTCCGTACGGGCCTGCTCCACCAGGGCGTTGCCCTCGCCGGTGGCCTCCGTGACGATGCGCTCCGCCTCGCGGCGGGCCACACCGACCATGGTGTCGGCCTGCTCCTCGGCGGCGGCCGCCGTCCGTACGGCCTCCTCCTGCGCCTTGGCGATCAGGGCGTCCGCCTTCTCGGCGGCCTCCGTCAGCTTCTGCGCGCCCGCGTCCCGCGCCGCGTCGATCGTCCGCTCGCCCTCGGCGCGCGCCTCGGCGAGCACCCGCTCGGCCTCCAGGACGGCGTCGGCCTTGAGCTTCGCGGAGTCCGCGCGCGTGCTGTTGGCGTTCTCCTGCGCGGAGCTCAGCGCCTTCGCGGCCTCGGCGGCCATCCGCTCCGCCTCGGCCGTGGCCTGCGCGAGCAGTTCGTCGGCCTGCTCGGCGGCTTCGGTGCGGCGGGCGTTGGCTTCCTCGCGTGCCTCGTCCGTCGTGCGGGCGGCCTCGCGCTGTGCGGTCTCCAGGGCCTGTGCGCCCTCGGCGCGCAGCCGCTCGGCCTCCGCCTCGGCGTCCGCCTTGAGCCGGTCGGCCTGCTCCGCCGCCTCCGCCCGGTGGGCCTCGGCGGCCTCGCGGGCCTCCGCCATGGTGCGGGCGGCCTCGGCGGCGAGCTTCTCCGCCTCGGCCGTGGCCTCGGCGAGCAGCTCGTCGGCCTGCTCGGCGGCCTCCGTGCGGCGGGCGTTGGCCGCCTCGCGCGCCTCGTCCACGATCTTGTCGGCGTCGTCCTGCGCCGAAGAGGTCAGCTCGGCCGCCGCGTTGACGATCCGCTCCGCCTCCGCGTGGCCCTCGGTGCGCATCCGGTTGGCGTCCTCGCGCGCCTCGGCCCGCGCCCGCGCCGCGTCCTGCTCGGCGGAGGCCAGCGCGTCGGACGCGTCCGTACGCATCTGCTGCGCCTTCGCCGACGCGTCGGAGACCATGCGGTCGGCCTCGGCCGTGGCCTTCGCGACCAGCTCCTCCGCGGTCGCCCGCGCCTCCTCCACCGTACGCGTCGCCTCGGCGACCAGCCGCTCCGCCTCCGCGGTGGCCTCCGCGCGGTGGCCGTCGGCCTCCTCGCGCGCCTCCTCCACCGTGCGCTTCGCCTCGGCGACGAGCTTCTCCGCCTCGGCCGTGGCCTCGGCGAGCAGTTCGTCGGCCTGTTCGGCGGCTTCGGTGCGGCGGGCGTTGGCTTCCTCGCGTGCCTCGTCCGTCGTGCGGGCGGCCTCGCGCTGTGCGGTCTCCAGGGCCTGTGCGCCCTCGGCGCGCAGCCGCTCGGCCTCCGCCTCGGCGTCCGCCTTGAGCCGGTCGGCCTGCTCCGCCGCCTCCGCCCGGTGACCGTCGGCCTCCTGCCGCGCCGTCACCACCGCGGCCTCGGCCTCGGTGATCAGCTTCTCCGCCTCGGACATGGCCTCGGCGAGCAGTTCGTCGGCCTGCTCCGCGGCCTCCGAACGGCGGGTGTTGGCGGCCTCGCGCGCCTCGTCCAGCACCCGGGCGGCCTCCGCCTCCAGGCGCTGCCCCTCGGCGATCGCCTCGGAGACCGTGCGCTCCGCGAGCGACTTCGCGGCCTCGGACGCGGCCTGCGCGTCCGCGCGGGTACGGGCGGCGTCCTCGCCGGCCCGCTCCCGCTCGGCGTAGGCGTCGGCGCGGACCCGGTCCGCCTCCTCCTGCGCCTCGGTGACCGTCCGCTCGGCGTTGTGCTCGGCGGCCGAACGCAGCCCGGCGATCTCCTCCTCGGCCTGCTCGTGCAGCCCCGCGACGGAGTCCCGCACCTGCTGGGCGGTCTGCTCCGCGGCCGTCACCAGCTCCGAGGCGCGCTGCTCCGCCTCCTCGACCAGGCGCCGGGCCTCCTCCTGCGCCTCACCGACCCGCTTGCGCGCCGAAGCCAGCAGCTCCTCGCTCTGCTCGCGCGCCGCCTCACGCTCCGCCTGTGCCTCGGTACGGGCGTCGCCCAGCAGCTCCTCCGCCTCACGGCGGCGGCGGGCGGCCTCCTCCTGCGCGGCCGCGAGGGCCTCGGCGGCCTCGGCGGCCGTGCGCTCCGCGGCGGCGTTCGCCTCGGCCCGCATCCGGTCCGCGGCCTCCTGCGCCTCGGACTTCAGCCGCTCCGCCTCCGCGGCGGCCTCGCTCCGCAGCCGCGCGGCGGCGCTCTCGCCCTCGGCGCGGGCGGCCGACGCCTCCTCGGCGGCCTCGGCACGCAGCCGCTCCGCCTCCGTCTCGGCCTGCGCCTGGAGCGCGCGCCGCGCCTCCGCGGCCTCCGTACGGCTCCGCTCCGTCTCCTCCGCGGCCTCGCGGCGCAGCCGCTCCGCCTCCGCGCGCGCCTCGCGCAGCGCCTCCTCGGCGGACGCCACGCGCGTCTCCGCCTCGGAGTGCAGCCGCGCCAGCTCCTCGGCGGCCTCCGCGCGCCGCGCCTCCGCGGCCCGCTCGGCCTCCTCGCGCAGCTGCTTGGCGGCCTCGGCGGCCTCCGTGCGGGTGCGCTCCGCGTGGTCCTCGGCCTCCTCGGCCATCTCCTCGGCCTCGGCGCGGGCCCGCTCCAGCGCCTCCTCGGCCTGCTTGCGCAGGCTCGCCGCGCGCTCGGCGGCCTCGGTGCGCACGCGCTCGCTCTCGGCGCTCGCCCCGGCGCGGGTCTCCTCCGCGTCGGCCTTCGCCTTCGCGAGCAGCTCCTCGGCGGTGCTGGCCGCCTCCTCGATCTGCTGGAGCGCCTGCCGCCGGGCCTCGCCACGCAGCCGCTCGCCCTCGGCGACCGCCTCGGAGCGCAGCTGCTCGGCCTCGCCGCGCAGCCGCCGTGCCTCCTCCTGGAGCTCGACGGTCTTGGCGCGGTACTCCTTGGTGTCGTCCTTCGCCGCGCCCTTGAGCTGCTCCGCGGTGTCCGCGGCCTGCTCGCGCAGCCGCTCGGCCTCGGCCTCCGCCTCGCGGCGGATCCGCTCGGCCTCCGCCGCCGCGGCCTTGGTGGTGGCCTGGGCGTCCTCGGACGCCTTGGTCAGCACCTCCTCGGCCGTCCGCGCCGCCTTCGCGAGCTGCGCCGCGGAGTCCTCCGCGGCGGCGCTGCGGGCGTTCTCCGCGGCCTCGGCCAGCAGGCGCTCGGCCTTGGCCCTGGCGTCGTCGCGCAGCTGCTCGGCCTCGGCCCGCAGGGCCTCGGCCTCCTTCGTGGCCTCGCCGACGAGGCGGGCGATCTCGGCCTTCGCCGTACGGGAGCGCTGCTCGTGCTCGGACTCCGCCGACGTCAGCTTCCGGGTGGCCGAGTCGTGCGCCTCGGTGAGGACCTTCTCCGCCTCGGCCCGCGCCTCGCGCAGCGCCGCGTCGGCCTCCGCGAGACGGGCCTCCGCCGTGCGCGTCAGCTCGGCCGCGGCCGCGCGCGCCTGGTCGGACTCCGCGCTGGTCGCCGTGCGCAGCCGCTCGGCGTGGTCGGTGGCCTCCTGCGCCTGCGCGGACGCGGCGGCCAGCAGCCGCTCGGCGTCGGCGCGGGCACGGCGCAGCAGCGCCTCGGCCTCGGCACGGGCCTCGTCCGCGGCGGCGCTGAGCCGGCCACGGGCCTGCTCGGTGAGCCGCTGGGCCTCCGCGCGGGCCGTCGCGAGGGACTGCTCGGCCTCCGCCCGGGACTCCTCCATCAGGCGCCGGGCCTGGGACTCCGTGCGGGCGCGCAGCTGCTCGGCCCACGCGACGTTCTCGTTGACGTGTGATTCGACGGTCTGGCGGCGCTCGTTGAGCTCCTCGTCCAGGCGCTGGCGGCGGGCGACGGCCTCCGCGTGCAGCTCGGCCTCCATCCGGGCCTGCCGCTCGGCCTGCTCCTGGAGCAGGCGCTGCGTCTGGGCACGCGCCTCGCGGAGCTCGCGCTCCGCGTCGGTCCGCAGCTGTTCCGCCTGAATCTGGGCATTACGGAGCAACTGCTCCGCCTGGTAACCCATATCGGCGGTGTCGTATGCCGGACGGTGGGCGAGATTGCGGCGCGCCTCGTGCAGCTTGGCGCGCAGCACCTCGACCTGATAGCCGAGGTCGTCGGCGTGCTGGACCGCCTTCTCCCGCTCCTTCTTCAGCCGCTCCATCTCGGCTTCGAATTGCGAGAGGTGGTCGTCAGCCTCGTAGCGGTCGTTGCCCCGCACTGCGCGGTCCCATCCGTCCCCTGGTCGCGTTGGCGGCCGGCCCCGTCCCGCATAAACCGGAGGAACCCGGAGCCTGCCCTTCCGAAGAAATGGTGTCAGATCATCGGTACAGCCCGGCCCGGGGCCCCACCCCGTACCCCCGGCCGAACCTGCACTCTACCGGCCGGGGGAGGTGCGGGTCAGTGCTCCTGGTCCGCGGGGGGTGCCGAGGTGACCAGTTCGGTCAGTACGCCATGGCAGTCCTTGGGGTGCAGAAAGGTGATGCGGGAGCCCATGGAACCCGTCCGCGGCTGCTCATAGAGGACGCGTACGCCCTTGCCGCCGATCTCGGCAGCGTCGGTGTCGACATCCGGCGTACCGAACGCGATGTGGTGAACGCCCTCGCCGTTCTTGGCCAGCCACTTGCCGACCGCCGAATCCGGCCGGGTGGGCTCCAGCAGCTGGATGTAGGAGGCCCCGCCGTCGTCCGTCCCGTTGATCCGGAGCATGGCCTCGCGCACCCCCTGCTCCTCGTTGACCTCGGTGTGGAACACCTCGAAGCCGTACGTGGCACGGTAGAACTCGACGGTCGTGTCGAGGTCCGCACAAGCGATCCCGATGTGGTCGATACGCGTCAGCATGGAACCAGTGCACCGCTCGCCGCCGCGGTTACGCAACGTGCGCGCGATCACACCCGCGGCCCGGTGACCCGGCGCCTACCGCTCAGTACATTGACGGGAACCATCGTTAACCTCTCCGCCTCGAAGGGGCCGCGCCTCATGACTGGTACGAACGGTTCGACCGGCACCACATCCGTGATCGTCGCGGGCGCCCGTACGCCCATGGGCAGGCTGCTCGGCTCCCTGCGCTCCTTCTCCGCGGCCGACCTCGGCGGGCTCGCCATCAAGGCCGCCCTCGACCGGGCCGGCATCGGCGGCGACCAGGTGCAGTACGTGATCATGGGGCAGGTGCTCCAGGCCGGCGCGGGCCAGATCCCGGCCCGCCAGGCGGCCGTCAAGGGTGGCATCCCCATGAGCGTGCCCGCCCTCACGGTCAACAAGGTCTGCCTCTCCGGCCTCGACGCCATCGCGCTGGCCGACCAGCTCATCCGCGCCGGTGAGTTCGACATCGTCGTGGCCGGCGGCCAGGAGTCGATGACCAACGCCCCGCACCTGCTGCCCAAGTCGCGCGAGGGCTATAAGTACGGCGCCATCGAGATGCTCGACTCGATGCACCACGACGGCCTCTCGGACGCCTACGAGGGCATCGCCATGGGCGAGTCCACCGAGAAGCACAACACCCGCCTCGGCATCGGCCGCGCCGAGCAGGACGAGATCGGCGCCCGCTCCCACCAGCGCGCCGCCGCCGCCCAGAAGAACGGCCTCTTCGAGGCGGAGATCACCCCCGTGGAGATCCCGCAGCGCAAGGGCGACCCCGTCCTCTTCAGCAAGGACGAGGGCGTGCGCGCCGACACCACCGTCGAGGTCCTCGGCAAGCTCCGCCCCTCCTTCGCCAAGGACGGCACGATCACCCCCGGCACCTCCTCGCAGATCTCCGACGGCGCCGCCGCCGTGGTCGTGATGAGCAAGGCCAAGGCCGAGGAGCTGGGCCTGCACTGGATCGCCGAGATCGGCGCCCACGGCAATGTGGCCGGCCCCGACAACTCCCTCCACTCGCAGCCCTCCAACGCCATCCGGCACGCGCTGCGCAAGGAGGGCCTGACCGTCGACGACCTCGACCTGATCGAGATCAACGAGGCATTCGCCGCCGTTCTGGTGCAGTCGATCAAGGATCTGGGCGTTTCCCCCGAAAAGGTGAACGTCAACGGTGGGGCCATCGCGCTGGGCCACCCCATCGGCATGTCCGGCGCCCGCACGGTCCTCCACCTCGCCCTGGAGCTCAAGCGGCGCGGCGGCGGGGTCGGCGCGGCCGCGCTGTGCGGCGGCGGCGGTCAGGGCGACGCCCTGATCATCCGCGTCCCCGGCAACTGACGCCCGCCGGCGGAGCGGCAGCCCCCGGGCGCATCCGGAACGCCGGACGCCTTCACCACGCCGGTACACCTTCGGACACGTCGGGAACTTCGGAACGTCGGAACGGAGCAGACATGGTGGACGTCCCCACGCTGGTCGAACAGGCCAGGGAAGGCCGGCCGCGCGCCGTCGCCCGGCTGATCTCCCTGGTGGAGGGGGCGTCCCCGCAGCTGCGCGAGGTGATGGCGGCCCTGGCCCCCCTGACCGGCGGGGCCTATGTCGTCGGCCTCACCGGCTCGCCCGGCGTCGGCAAGTCGACCTCCACCTCGGCCCTGGTCAGCGCCTACCGCAAGGCCGGGAAGCGGGTCGGCGTGCTCGCCGTCGACCCCTCCTCGCCCTTCTCCGGCGGCGCCCTGCTCGGCGACCGCGTGCGGATGTCCGACCACGCCTCCGACCCCGGCGTCTACATCCGCTCCATGGCCACCCGTGGCCACCTCGGCGGCCTCGCCTGGGCCGCCCCCCAGGCCATCCGCGTCCTCGACGCGGCCGGCTGCGAGGTGATCCTCGTGGAGACCGTCGGCGTCGGGCAGTCCGAGGTCGAGATCGCCTCCCAGGCCGACACCAGCGTGGTGCTGCTCGCCCCCGGCATGGGTGACGGTATCCAGGCGGCCAAGGCCGGGATCCTGGAGATCGGCGACGTCTACGTCGTCAACAAGGCCGACCGCGACGGCGCCGACGCCACCGCCCGCGAGCTCAATCACATGCTCGGCCTCGGCGCGGCCCGCGGGCCCGGCGACTGGCGCCCGCCCATCGTCAAGACCGTCGCCGCCCGCGGCCAGGGCACCGACGAGCTCGTCGAGGCCCTGGAGAAGCACCGCGCCTGGATGGAGGAGCGCGGCGTCCTCGCCGAGCGCCGCGCCGCCCGCGCCGCCCGCGAGGTCGAGACCATCGCCGTGACCGCCCTCCGCGAGCGCATCGGCGACCTCCACGGCGACCGCCGCCTGGACGCCCTGGCGGAGCGCATCGTGCACGGCGACCTGGACCCCTACGCGGCCGCGGACGAACTGGTCGCGGGCCTCACCGAGGGCTGAGGCGCGGGGCCGCCGACACGGCCCCGGCGCCGGGGCCGCGTCCTGCGTGACGCCTGTGACAGGATGCTGCTATGTCTTCCAACGTCTTCTTCGATATCACCATTGACGGCGAGGCCGCCGGCCGTATCGTCTTCAAGCTGTACGACGACGTCGTCCCCAAGACGGCGACGAACTTCCGCGAGCTGGCCACCGGCCAGCACGGCTTCGGCTACGAGGGTTCGAGCTTCCACCGGGTCATCCCGGACTTCATGCTCCAGGGCGGCGACTTCACCGCCGGCAACGGCACCGGCGGCAAGAGCATCTACGGCGAGAAGTTCGCGGACGAGAACTTCAAGCTGAAGCACGACCGCCCGGGTCTGCTCTCCATGGCGAACGCCGGCAAGAACACCAACGGCTCGCAGTTCTTCATCACCACCGTGGTCACCCCGTGGCTGGACGGCAAGCACGTCGTCTTCGGCGAGGTCGTCGAGGGCATGGACCTGGTCAAGAAGATCGAGGGCCTGGGCACGCACTCGGGCGCGACCCGCGCGAAGATCACCATCGCGAAGTCCGGGGTCGTGGCGTAACGACGCCCCGCCTCGGAGAAAAGCCGAAGGCCGGCCGGTACGGGAACTCCGTACCGGCCGGCCTTCGGCTTTCGCTCGCTCGCCCGGCGCTTACCCCTGCGCCTGCTGGAGCTCCTTCTCGCGCTGGACGCGGGCGACCCGGCCGCGGACCAGGAACCAGCCGCCGACCAGCGCCGCCGCGATCACCGGCAGGCACAGGACCGTCGTACGGCTCGGGCCCGGGTCGGACGCCATGATGCCGAGGACACCGGCGAGGAAGAGCAGCGTGATGATCTGCGTGTACGGCGCCCACGGCAGGCGGTAGCCGGGGCGGGTGACGCGGCCGTCCTTGGAGCGGTGCCAGAACAGCAGCGAGCAGAGCATGATCATGCCCCAGGTGCCGATGATGCCGATCGCCGCGAAGTTCAGGACAATCTCGAACGCGTCCTTCGGGACGACGAAGTTGAGCGCGACGCCCAGCACACAGAAGAAGGCGGTCAGCAGGATGCCGCCGTACGGCACCTGGCCCTTGTTCATGCGGCTGGTGAACTTCGGCGCGGAGCCGGACATCGCCATCGAGCGCAGGATGCGGCCGGTGGAGTAGAGGCCCGAGTTGAGGCTGGAGAGGGCCGCGGTGAGCACGACGAGGTTCATCACGCCGGCCGCGTACGGCACGCCGATCTTGGACAGGACGGTGACGAAGGGGCTCTCGTCGCCGGTGAACGCCTTGTACGGCAGCAGCAGCGCGAGCAGGATCACCGAGCCGACGTAGAAGATGCCGACGCGCCACATGATCGAGTTGATCGCCTTCGGCATGATCTTCTCGGGGTTCTTGGTCTCGCCCGCCGCGACACCGCACAGCTCGACCGAGGCATAGGCGAAGACGACGCCCTGGATGACCATCAGCATCGGCATCACACCGGTCGGGAAGACGCCGCCGTGGTCGAGGATGTTGCCCAGGCCCGGGGTGTGGCCGCCCACGTCGTGCTGGGAGGCCAGCAGGAAGACGCCGATGACCAGGAAGGTGATCAGTGCGGCGACCTTGATGATCGCGAACCAGAACTCCATCTCGCCGAAGTACTTCACCGAGATCAGGTTCACGGTGAGCACGACCGCGAGGGCCATCAGGGCGATCACCCACTGCGGCAGGCTGCTGAACATCCCCCAGTAGTGGGTGTACGTGGCGACCGCGGTGATGTCGGCGATGCCGGTGGTGGCCCAGTTGAGGAAGTAGAGCCAGCCGGCCGTGTACGCGCCCTTCTCGCCCATGAACTCGCGGGCGTAGCTGACGAACGCGCCGGAGGACGGGCGGTAGAGGACGAGCTCACCGAGGGCCCGGACGACGAAGAAGGCGAAGACGCCGCACACCGCGTAGGCGATGAAGAGCGAGGGGCCGGCGCTGTTGAGGCGGCCGCCCGCGCCGAGGAAGAGGCCGGTGCCGATCGCTCCACCGATGGCGATCATGTTGACGTGCCGGGACTTGAGGTCCTTGCTGTAGCCCGCGTCACCGGCGTCGACGTGCGGGGACGCCGGTGACGTGACGGCCGTGCCGGGCCGGGAGTCGCCCGCGGTGAGCGTGCGGTCACTCATAGAGGTATCGCCATTCTTGGGGGGAGCGGGGCCGGCCCTTGTCTCTGTTTCCCGTGGTTGCTGCCGCTGTGGGGGAGCGGGATTCCGGCATGGCCGGGGCATCGGTCCGAGCAGGGCCTTGGCTGATGGTGTGAGGTGGGCGCTCCGGACGTCAAGAGTTTGTGAAGATTTGTTTTTTGGCCGTACCCGAGGTAAGGGCTTGGGCGGGTCAGGGGTGGTCGGCCGGTGGGCCGCTTACATGTTTTATGGGGTCGCGGCGGTAATTCCGGGGGTGCCGGGTGTGTGGATTCCCTTGCGGGGTAAGGGAGTTCGCGGCCCTGTGGGGGTGCGGGTCGCGTCCGGGATTCGCCGAAGGGGCGGATCACCGGCGGGAATGTGGAGAAGAACACGCGCTCGCGCCGGGAATGTGTCCCATATCGCTCGGGGGTGGAAATGGAAAAGGGCTTCCATCTTTCTTTAGATGTATGGGGCTATGCATCTTTGATCGGGCGGGTTCGGGGTGCGGGTCGCGTCGCCGGCGAAGCCGTGTTGCGGGGGCTGGGGCGCGGCCCCGGTTCCAGGGCGCGCGGCGTTGTGGGGGGTCCGGGGGCTTGCCCTCCCACGCGGCGGAGCCGCACATCAGATGCCGCCGGGAAGGGGGGGCTGGGGAACACCCCCTGACCGGCGAAGATGGACGCATGACAGAGATCCGCACCCCCCGCCTCCTCCTCCGCCGCTGGCACGACGGCGACCTCGCCCCCATGGCCGACATCAACGCCGACCCCCGGGTCATGCGATGGGTCGACGACGGCGCCGTGCGCGGCCTGGACGAGACGGCCGAGGACATCGAGCGCTGGGAGGAGGAGTGGGACGACGAGGGCTTCGGGCTCTTCGCCGTCGAGCTTCTCGGCTCCGGTGAGCTGATCGGGTTCACGGGCCTTTCCGTGCCGGAGTTCCTGCCGGAGGCGGCGCACGAGGTGGCGATCAGCTGGCGGATCGGCTCGCAGTTCTGGGGGCAGGGATACGGCGCCGAGGCCGCGCAGGCGACGCTGGAGTTCGCGCTCCAGGACCGCAATCTGGACCGCGTCATCAGCATCAGCCGGCTGGGCGACGAAGCCTCCGCGAATGTCATCCGCAAGCTCGGCATGGAGCCGGAGCGCGAGACGACGCACCCGGAGTACGGGCACGCGCTGAGCGTCCACGCCATCGACCTCACGGAATACCAGGGGTAACCGGCCCGTTCGCGTCGCATTCGCCGCCCGGGACGCCGGGCTGTCACACAACGCTCATATGCCATCGGCCAACCGCGCGCCCCGGCACGGTCGTCTCAGACGGTGACACCGATATGCAGGAGCGTTTCGAACCTTGCGCACGAGACAACGGCACGCACGCGGAAAGCGGTTCATCGACTATCCCCGGCGCGGCAGGAGCGGAGTGCGCCGATGGCTGCCGTCCTGGCGGCAGTTGCTGGGCACGTTCGTGCTGGGCGTCGGCGCGCTGGCCGGGCTGTTCGCCTGGGTGTACGCGAGCGTGGACATCCCCGACGAGAACGCGGCCGCCGTCCAGGAGGCCAACACCTATTACTGGGCGGACGGCACCCAGATGGTCAGCATCGGCAAGGTCAACCGCAATATCGTGCGGCTCGCCGATGTGCCCGATTCCGTGCAGCACGCGGTGATAGCGGCGGAGAACGAGAGTTTCTACCGCGACCGCGGCGTATCGCCCAAGGGCATCTTCCGGGCCCTCTTCAGCGCGGTGCAGGGGCAGGAGACGCAGGGTGGTTCCACGATCACCCAGCAGTACGTGAAGAACACGTATCTCTCCCAGGAACAGACCATGACCCGGAAGGCCAAGGAGTTCATCATCTCGCTCAAGGTCGACCGGACCAAGAGCAAGCGGGAAGTGCTCCAGGGCTATCTGAACACCAGCTGGTTCGGCCGGGGCGCGTACGGCATCGACGCCGCCGCCCAGGCGTACTACGGCATTCCCGCGAAGAAGCTCGACCCCTCCCAAGGCGCCTTGCTCGCCTCGCTGTTGAAGGGGGCCGAGCTGTACGACCCCTCGGTCAGCGCCGGAAATCACCAGCGCGCCGAGGAGCGCTGGAAGTGGATTCTCGACCGGCAGGTCAAGGTGGGGCTGATGTCGGAGGAGGAGCGGGAGAAATACCGCACCTTCCCCGAGCCCCACAAGCAGTCCATGGCCACGAACCTCGGCGGCCAGAACGGGTATCTCGTCGATGTCGCCAACAAATACATCAAGGCGCACTCGATGCTGACCGATCAGGATCTCGCCCACGGCGGCTACAAGATCCACACGACGTTCGACAAGCAGCGCGTCCAGCGGCTGACCGCCTCGGTGCAGGGTGTGCTGGAGAAGAACATCGACCCCAAGAAGCGGTCCGCCGACGAGGACGTGCAGGTGGGCGCCGCGTCCGTGCGCCCCTCCGACGGCGCGGTCCTCGCGCTCTACGGCGGCCCGGACGCGACCAAGCACTTCACCAACAACGCCGATACGTCGGGTGTGCCCGTCGGCTCGGCCTTCAAGCCGTTCGTCCTCGCCGCCGCGCTCCAGAACGGCACGGAGACGAAGGAGGGCGACCGGCAGGACGTACAGCCCGACAGCTTCTACGGCGACGACGGCCAATTGCAGAACCCGTCGGAGAAGGCGCGGCCCGACGATTCCCACCCCAGCCTCCGCCAGGCCCTCGCCAAGGGCGGCAACGCCACTTACGCGCGGCTCGGCAAGGAGGTGGGAATCAACCAGGTGCGGGACACCGCGATCCGCTCCGGACTGCTCAAGGACAGCATGGCGCCGCCGGACGATGCGTTTCCCCTCGGCACGTCCACGCCCAGCACGATCCGCATGGCCGACGCCTACGGCACCTTCGCCAATTCGGGCCTGCAGAACGACCCTTATTCGGTGACCAGGCTCCTCAAGGACGGCCAGCCGGTCGGCGGATTCGAGAGCCGGGCCAAGGCGCGGCGCGCGCTGCCGAAGGCGGTGGCGAACGACGTCGCCGACGCCCTGGGCGGCGCGGGCCGCACCGGCGATCAGGACCGGCTGAAGTCGGCCTGGTACGTGGGATATACGAAGGAGATATCCACGGCGGTGACGATGTTCCGCATGAAGCCCGAGGACGGGAAGCTGCTGCCGATGTCGGACGTGGGCGGTGACACGTCGCAGCGCGGCAACGGCTTCCCGGAGCGGATCTGGGCCGACTACACCGCCGCGACGGCGTCCGTGTCCTGACGGCCGGTGCCCGCGCGGTGGCCCTCGCCCGCCGCCGCGCGGCGCAGCACCTCGGCCAGTTCGTCCGGGCAGGAGAGCATCGGCCAGTGCCCGGTGGCGAGTTCGAAGAACCCCCACCGCTCCTCGCCGAGCTCCCGGAAGCGCGGGTCGCCCGACGCCACCAGGCCCTCGACCATGGCGATGCCCGGCCCGGCCGCCGTGCAGAAGACGCCCGTCATCGGCATCCCCGCCGTGCCGCCCGAGAGCCGCAACGGCTGGGTGAACGTGCCCAGCGGTTGCGGCGCGGCAAGGCGGTTGAGCCGGAGGAGCGCCTCCTCGGACACCCCTGTGAGGTTCGCCGCGTTCCGCGCCTCGTCCAGCGCCGGCGGCATCATCCGCCAGCCGTCCGCGGCCTCCGCCGCGCGGCGCAGCATCGCCTCGCGGGTCACCTCGTCCGGCATCTGCTCCCGCACCTGGCCGAGCATCGAGAAGCCGTCCTGCGGAAGGGGCGCGTCCACATAGATGACCCGCGAGACGCGGTCCGGACGCCGGTCCGCGGCCGCCAGCGCCGGATAACTGCCGTAGCAGTGGGCGACCAGCACCACCTCGGGCGCGTCCACGTGGTCGATCAGCTGCGTCAGGTCCTCGGTGTGCGTCTCCAGATCCGTGTGCGGACCGGCGAGATGGCGGCGGTCGCCCATGCCCGTGAGCGTCGCCTCGTACGCCTCGGAACCCGCCCGCAGCAGCCGGCCGGCCACCTCCCGCCACAGCCAGCCGCCCATGTGCGTGCCCGGTACCAGCACGAACGCTGTCATGAATGCCTCCTCGTGATCAGCACGACCACCCCCGTGGGCCGTGCGCGCCGACCAGTACGGTAGGAACTCCCCCTGAGGGAGGTTCAAGCCTTGTCGACCGACTTGTCGCCCGAAGACATGTGGAGCATCGGGGAGCTCGCCGAGCACGCGGGCGTCACGGTCAAGACCGTGCGCTTCTACTCCGACCGCGGCCTGCTGCCCGAGGCCGGCCGCAGCGGCGGCGGCCACCGGCGGTACGGGCCCGAGGCGCTCGACCGGCTCCGCCTGATCCGCTCGCTGCGCACGCTCGACCTGCCGGTCACCGAGGTGGGCCGCGTCCTGGAGCAGGAGGACGCGCTGGAGGACGTCGTCGCCGGGCGACTGCGTGAACTCGGCTCGCAGCTGGCCGCCTTGCGCTGGCGGGAGGCCGCCCTCCAACTGCTCCAGGACTGCACCCCCGAGGAACGCGCCGACCGCCTGCGCCTCATAGGCGCCGTGGGCACCCCGCCCAGCACGGCCGCGCTCGCCCGCTTCTGGCGGGCCTGGCTGCCGCCACGGCTCCCGGCGCGGCTGGTGTCCGTGGTCGTGGACCACGCCGTCCCGCAACCGCCCGCCGCACCGGCCCCCGAGCAGGTGCTGGCCTTCGCCCGCCTGCACGCTTTCGCCTCCGGCCCCTGCCCCGGCACCGGCCGCCCCGTGGCGCGCCGCCCCGAACCGGACTACCGCCCGGATGTCCTCTTCGACGGCCTGATCGAGGCGTACGCGCTGGCCGCCCCGGACGTACGGGCCGCGCGCCCGCCCCGCGAGGGCGAGGCCCTCGACTGCTTCGTCTCCGCCCACGCGAGGGCGCGCGGCGCGCGGGACACGCCTGCCTTCCGGCGTGCGCTGAGCTCCCAACTCGCGGCGGAGCCGCGCATCGACGACTACTGGCGGCTGACCGCGGTGGTGAGGGCGTCACCGGACCCGACGCCGGGGGCGGCGGACGCGTGGCTGTGCGCGGCGCTGGGCTCCGGGTCCGGGCAGACGGCCCTTGTATCCGCGGCGCTCCACCCACACGCAGACGAATGCCCGTCGACTTCACGCTCTGAGGGATCCGCTCAAGTCCGGCGCTCCGAAGCATGAGGGACCCGGCGACGTTGTCCCGTGTCTACGCGATCAACCGGTCCGGGTTCCGGCAACTGCTGGACGCGGCGGCGGTCGGGACACCATCCGCACCACTCGTGCCGGCCGGCGAGCTGATCACCGGCCGGGGGCGTGGCGTTGGAGGTGTCTGGTGATGCGGCGGGCGGCGAATGCGGTGCCGGCGACGAAGCGCAGCATGGGCCCGAACATGGGTGCCGCGAGGGAGCCGGTGAAGTACAGGCCGGGAACGGTGGATTCGAAGGCTCCCGTCAGATGCGGGGCGTGGGAGCCCGGTACGCGGGCGATGGCTTCGCGGAGAGGCGGGGGGAGGAAGGGCAGGGCGCCGATGTCGATGCGGTAGCCGGTGGCGGCCAGTACGTGGTCGGCGGTGAACCGGAAGCGGCCGCCGCCCTTGCCGGTCAGCCGCAAGTGCGCCTGGTCGTCGGCGAGATGGGCTTGGGTGATGTGACGGTCGGTGTGGAGGGGGACGACGCCCTCGACGCGTGCGCGCAGCCACCATCCGCCCGAGGGGCCCAGGGCGCGGTGGTGGACCAGGAGCCGGGCGGGAGCGGGCAGGCGGCTCAGCGCCTGCGGGGCGTGGCAGAGCCCGGCCAGTGCCCAGCCGGTTCCCAGCGGGGAGGCGGGCCGGGCGAGGCGTTCGATGAGCGGTCGGTGGGGTGCCGGTGTGGCTCCCCAGCGCACCGTCCGGGAGCGGACCAGGACGTGGGGGTGGGCGCCGGCTTCGTGCAGGAGGGCGGCGCTTTCCAGGGCGGACTGCCCGCCGCCGACCACCGCCACCCGCTGTCCGGCGTAGCGGGAGAGGTCGGTGTGGTGGCTGGTGTGGGAGAGGACCGTGTCGGGTCCCGGGCCTGCGGGCGCGAGGCGCAGCAGGTGCTGGGGGATATGGGCCATGGGGCGAAGTCCGGTGGCGACGACCACGGCCGAGGCCGCTACCGGGTCTTCGTCCTCCAGCCGCACGGTGAAACCGCCAGGGGCGCGATCGACGGAGGTCACGTGCCGTGCGGTGACCTCGCCGACGAAGCGGTCGGTGAACCACATGCCGTAGGCGACGAACACCTCGCACGGAATGGGCGTGAGTTCCGTCAGCTCCGGCTCGCCCCGCTCGTGGCGGAAGTCGGCCAGCCGCCCGCCCGCCGCCGGGGCCGACAGGTCGGTGGCGGCGGGGGTGGACTTGAGGAACATGCCGGTCGCCATCGCATGGCGCCAGCTGCCCATGACCTCCCCGAAGACCAGCACCTTCACTCCGGCGGCCCGTAGATGCGCCGCCACCGACAGCCCGTACGGCCCGGCACCGATCACCACCACCGGCCCGCCCCGCCTCTCGGCCGACCCCTTGACCGGGGTGTGGCATTGCCGTGGAATCGACTGCGTCATCCATCCCCCCACTCGACGGTGCGTGCGCCTCCCCAGAGCACGTCACAAGCCAGGGACCGGATCCTGGTGCCCAGGACGGCGGGACCCGGGAATCCCCGCACCAGTCTGCCCGGCCTACCAAGATCGGCACGTGAAGTAGGCAAGACGCGTCGAAACCCACCCCCTTTCCATGGCTGACCCGGCCCGTCAGGTTCGGCGCCGCGTTGTCCGTCGACGTTCATCGCCGCGTCCGCGTGCGGTGCTGATCTGTGGGATGAAGGAACGCGAAGCCCGGGGTGAGCTCGGTTCGGGTCATGGGATCTCGCGCATTCCTGTGGTGGCGGACACGTGCCGGAACGCGAACCGCCGTGAGCCGCCGTCCTGTTGGGCTGTGAGGCGGCGGCCGAGGGCCAGGGAGCGCGGTCGGGGGTGCGGCGCGGCGATCAGTTCCCGGACCGGGGCCCGGCCGCCGTCATCGGGTCCGCCACTGATGATCGGGAAGGAAGCGCACGTCGTACTGCTGAGGAACGCCGGCGAACCGGTGAGGTTCCGGGATGACCGGCTCGGCGGGCAGACCGAGCCGCTCGGCGGGCGCGCCGAAGTTCTCGAAGAACCGCTCGAAGGTGCCGCCGGGGCCGGCGGCGACGCCGACGACCTGACTGTGGTGGCGTTCCATGCGGTAGGCGTGCCGGCAGTTCTTGGGCACGAAGCCGAAGTCGCCCGGGGTGAGCAGCTTTTCCCGCTGGTTGCCCTCGGTGTCCTCGACGAACAGCCGGACGGCGCCGGCGGTGATGTAGAAGACCTCGTGGGTGTCGGTGTGCAGGTGGGCCGGGATGATGTCGCCCTTGGGGCCTTCGACGGTGAAGAAGTTGAAGGTGTTCTCGGTCTGCTCGCCGCCGGCGTAGATGGTGATCAGGTCGCCGAACAGGTGGGCGCGGTCCCCTTCGCCCTTCTCGATGAAGTAGGGCTTGCCGGGCTCGGCGGGTATGCGTGAGGCCCGCCGGTAGCGGGTGGCGTACTCGACGGTCATGTCTTGCTCTCCTCGGATGTGCCCCGTTCGCGATTGTCAGGTAGCCTGACATGGAAGGGTTCGGGCAGGCAAGCCGCGCAGCTGATCCGGGTCCGCTCTCCGCCCATCGTGAGGAACAGATGCAACCCACCCGCCGCACTCTCCCCCAACTGCTCGGCGACGCCCGGCGCTGGTTCGAGGAAGGGCTGCTGGCAGCCCTGGAAGCGGGCGGAGCCGTGCCCGTGTCCCCGACACAGGCGCAGCTCTTCGCCGCGCTGGACGACCAGGGCACCACCGTCTCGGAGCTGGCCCGGCGCATGGGCGTCACCCGCCAGACCGCGCACCAGGCCGTGCACGGCCTGGTCGCCGCCGGACTGCTCGAACAGACCCCTGATCCCGCCTCCGCCCGGCAGCGGCTGATCCGGCGCACCGGGGAGGGAGAACGCGCACACCGCCAGGCCGGGCTCATCCTCGAACGGCTGGAAGAGCAGCTCGCCGAGCGGATCGGCCGGGAGCAGGCCGATGCCCTGCGCGCGGCGCTGGAGGCGCCATGGGGCCGGCCGCCGGTCCCGCGCTCAGCGTGAGGCGGTGTACCGCCCGTCGCCGACAGGTCAGGGTCTGCTCCGTTGTTCTTTCGGCGGGTAACCCCGTCGAGGGGGACGCCGCCCGGCGGCCGGGTGCGCCGGCCGTGGAGGTGCGAAGCCAGCCGTTCGTGGACCCGGCCGCGCGATTCCGCCGGGCCGGCCGTAGCCTGCGGCCATGACCGAGATAATGACGCCGTCCCCCGATGACGCCTTCGAGATGCTGCTGTCCGGCAACCAGCGGTTCGTCGCCGGCCTGCCCGAGCATCCCAACCAGGACGCCGCGCGCCGTGCCGAGATCACACCGGCTCAGAGCCCCTTCGCGGTGCTGTTCGGGTGCTCCGACTCCCGGCTGGCCGGCGAGATCATCTTCGACCGGGGACTGGGTGATCTGTTCGTGGTGCGCACCGCCGGGCATGTCGTCGGTTCGGAGGTCTTGGGCAGCATCGAGTACGGGGTGAGCGTGCTGGACTGCCCTCTGGTCGTGGTTCTCGGCCATGACTCGTGCGGGGCCATCGCGGCGGCCCGCGCCGCCGCCGACGGCGGCCAGGTGCCCGCCGGTTTCGTCCGTGACGTCGTCGAGCGGGTGACCCCGAGCGTGCTGGCGGCCCGCGCCGCCGGACGCGGCCAGGACGAAGAGATCCTCCACGAGCACATCCGGCACACCGTCGATCTGCTGCTGGACCGCTCCCGCGTCCTGGCCGAGCGGGTCGCCGCCGGCCGCCTCGCCGTGGCGGGCCTGTCCTACCGGCTGGCCGACGGCAGTGCGCGGCTGGTCGCCTCCCACGGGCTGAGCCAGGCTGTCGCCCCCGCACGGTGAAACCCGCCGCCGGGCGGCCGGTGTTCAGCGTTCCTGAAGGCCGGGGGCGGTGGAAGGCCGGGGTCCTGCCGCGCGGCGGAGCCGGTTGGCGATCGCCAGTCCCAGCCCCTCCTCCACCGGCAAGGAGGCGACGATGAGGTCGCACCCTTGCCGGTCGAGCTCGCGCAGGAACCCGAACAGCCCGCGCGCGTAGGCGGCCGTCGAGGAGGGGACGGCCACGACGGCGTGCGCCTTCACCTGGGTGCCGGTCAGGGAGGGGGGAAGGAAGACGCCCACCCGGTGCCCGAGTTCCTGGGCGAGTGCCGCTTCGGTGACGATCTTCCCCGGCTCGACGAGGACGACCCGCGCCCGCGGCGCGTAGTGGGACGGATGCTGTCCCGGCACCCGGACAAGGCTGCTGGAAGGGACCGCGAGCGGAAACCCCAGCACCGCTTCGAGGTCCTCGCGCGTCACCCCGCCCGGCCGGAGGATGCTCGGGACCTCACCTGTGACGTCGACGATGGTCGACTCGACACCCACCTCGCAGGGCCCGCCGTCCAGCACGAAGTCGACCGCCTCGCCGAGCTCCGCACGGACATGGCCGGCCGTGGTGGGGCTGACCGAACCGAAGCGGTTGGCGGACGGGGCCGTGACACCGCCACCGAAGGCCGACAGCAGCGCGAGCGCGGCGGGGTGGTCGGGCACGCGCACGGCCACCGTCTCCAGGCCGCCTGTCGCTTCGAGCGGCACCCGGCGACCGCGCCGCAGGACCAGCGTCAGCGGCCCCGGCCAGAAGCGTTCGGCCAGCAGGCGTGCCGTCGGCGGCACATCCTCGACCCAGTCGCCCAGGTACTCCGCGCCGCCGATGTGAACGATCAGCGGATGGGAGGGCGGACGCCCCTTGACCTGGAAAATACGCGCCACGGCGGCGGGGTCCTCGGCGTTGGCGCCCAGACCGTAGACGGTCTCGGTCGGGAGGGCCACCAGGCCCCCGGCGCGCAGCACACCGGCCGCCTTCTCGATGTCCTTGGTACTTGCCGTCACCCTCGAATCCTCTCATCGCCCCGCTCTCCCACACGCCTCGTCGCCCGCGCATGACCACGAGACAGCGCTTGCACGGCGCTACCGGTTTCCGGCTCGCTGGTGACCCGGCGCGGAAACCTCGTAGCGGCCGAACCGGTCCTCCTCTCCCGGGCGCCGCCGTCGTGGCGGCTTCGCGAGCAGAGGGCTCGGATCAACCCTTGGCCAGTAAGAACTTCCCCAAGTTATGATCAAGGAGTTGAGCCGGGGGAAGGTGCTGACGCCATGACAGGTCACGACGACGCGACGGCCGTACCGGGCCCCAAGTCGCTTGAGGCGAACCTCTGGGGCTCGGCGGTGGTGTTCTCGTTCCTGTGCCTGGTGTCCCGCCGGGCCGCGCGATTCCTCGACATCCTCGACGGCGTCACCGTGCTGGTCTACGTGCTCGGCTGGGTGGGCCCTGCGCTCGCGCTCGCGCTGTGCGCGTGGCGCCGCCGCAAGCCGTGGAACGGCGCGCTGGTGCCGGTTGCCGTGCATGCCGCTGTGGGCTTGCTGTACGGGGTCGGCATCGGCTGGGAGTGAGGCCGGCCCATGGCCTGGCCGTGAGGCACGTCAGGGACCTGTAAGGGAGTCGGGGTCTGCTGCACGATCGGGTGACATCTGAACTGGCTTGCCCTGCGGGGCGGGTGGGAAGGATGTCGCTGTGCCCAAGCCTTATCCGGAAGAGTTCCGCCAGGACGTCGTGCGGGATGCGGAAGGTCACAACGTGCCGTGGCCGCGTTGCCCGGAGGGGCATCCGCACCCTATGCGGCCCGCGCCGGAACCGGATCAGGCGATCTGGGTGTGCCCGAGCCGCGATGGGGTGACGGTTCCCATGGGCGAACATCCCGGGCTATGAGCAGTAGGTGATGAAGTCCGCCCAGGCGGCGCGGGGTATGGAGAGTCTGGGGCCGTGGGCCCGTTTTGAGTCGCGGATGTGGATGGTTTGGGGACGGGTGGCGACCTCGATGCAGTTACCGCCCGCTCCTCCGCTGTAGCTTGACTTGACCCATATGAGTTCGATGCTCATAGCTCGTCTGTCAACTTCCTTATGAATCGGGCCGACTCATCGACGCTGAGGGCGTATTGCGCGATCATGGCATGGCGCTGGATGAGAACGCTGATCTGCTCAGGGTTCGATTGCAGCGAACTGCTCGTCTGTCCTTCTTCGTAGGAGAGCCGCGTGTGCTCTGGGGTCTCCAGCAGGACGTACGGACCGTCGAGCCCCGGGTGCGGCCCTTCGAGCATCAAGACCTGGATGGCGACGTTGCGCTGCTCTCCTGCCGACAGCAGGTGCAGCAACTGCCGCTTGTGCGCTCCGTGATCGCCGAGAGTGTTTCGCAGCGCTGCCTCGCCGATGACGAAGGTGAACGCCTTGCGCTGCTCCTGGAGGATGGACTGCCGCGCCAGTCGCGCCACCACTCGCTCCTCGACCGTCTCGTCGGTCAGCGGCGGCCAATGTGTGTTGAACAGGATGCGCATCGTCTCTTCGGTCTGGAGCAGACCTGGAATGAGAAGAGGCTCGTAGCTGCTGAGCGCGACCGCTTCAGACTCGTACAGGACGAATTCGCGGGCGTAGGAGACGATCGGCTCAGGCTGCAAGTACACATACGCGGCCTTCAGCTTCCCCTGCGCGCCGCACATGTCGTCCGCGATCTCCAGCACGCGAAGCGTGGGCCGTCGTCGGCCCTGCTCCATCGATTTGATCGTCTCGGCGCCGTATCCCGCCTCCGCCGCCAACTCCTCGCGGCTGACGCCCGCCTCCACGCGCCACAGCTTCATCTGGTTCCCGCAGTACCGCCACGCGGTCGGCGGATTGGAGAGTTCACCCGTCATCGGTACCCTGCCCGTCCCTAGTTCTCTGGGTACCAACGGACGTTAGGACGAGCAAGACCCGAACGCGGCGGGTTCGAATCGATTTCTCCCGCACGAGTGAAGCAACGGGGCGCGCCGCCGAAGGCGGCGGGCCCCGTTCGCCCCTCTGTCAGGCGCGGCCGCGTGTCGCGCGCAAGTGCTGGGCCACCGGCGCCAGCGAGCCGTACAGCGCCTTCAGATCCGTCTCGCCGAGCAGGTCGATGAAGTGTTCGCGGACGGACGCGACATGGTGCGGCGCCACCTTCCGCATCGTCTCCCAGCCCTGTTCGGTGAGGACGGCGTAGAGGCCGCGCCGGTCCGACTCGCAGTTCTCGCGGCGGACCAGGCCCGCGTTCTCCATGCGGGTGATCTGGTGGGAGAGCCTGCTCTTCGACTGGAGCGTGGCCGTCGCGAGGTCGCTCATCCGCATCCGGTGGTCTTCGGACTCCGAGAGGTTCACCAGGATCTCGTAGTCGTTGTTGGTGAGGCCGAAAGGCTGGAGATCCCTTTCTAGCTGATGCATCAGCAGCCGGCTGACGTCCAGATGGGCGCGCCAGGCGCGCTGTTCCTCTTCGCTGAGCCAGCGAGTGCCGTTCTCGGTGTCCATAGACATAGAGGAATTCTACCTAAGAAAGTTGAATACTGAACCAGTGTGGAGTGCGGGCGCGAGGTCAAGCGTTCGACGTCACACTCCGCAGAGTACCGCTCACAGCCCGAAGCGGCGCTGGAGGTCCCCCAGCTGACCTGGCATGCGCGGCATAGATGGCTGATTCTGCGGGCTTGCGTGCGGGACACCGTCCTGCTCAGGGGTCTCACCCGTGGGAATTTCAGCCATCAACTGTTCCGTGGACTGAAGCAGTACCGTACCGGCGCCGACGAACTCGAATTGGTGCTCCTCTCCCGATGTCCCGCCGAGGCCCGTCCAGGCGCGTACGCCGCCGAGCACGCCCTTCAGATACTGGTGGTCGTAGTGGTGGCAGGGGGAGGGGCAGTCGGCCCAGCCGACGAGGGCCTGGGGGTCGACGCGGATCGGGGGTTCGGCGAAGACGACCGGGCCGTTGGAGGCGGCCACGAATTTGCCGGTGCCGATCAGCGTGAGGAATCCGGGGATGATCGACTGCTTGAGGGAGAGGGACGGCTGGAAGGCGAGGAGATTGCCCGAGCGAACGGTGAGGTTGCCGTCCTCGAGGTCGTAGGAATTGACGTCGAAGGAGCGGTCCGCGAGCAGCATCCTGCCCCGGCCCTCGGCGACCACCCAGTCGGCGGCGTGCAGCGGGCTGTGGAAGCTGGAGCGGATGAGCGCGTCCAGGTAGCCGTGGCCGATGCCGTGGAATTCGATGCGCCCGTAATAGGCGATCATCTTCCCCTTCTGGAGGAACCACTGGCCGTCGAGGGCCACGCTGAAGGCGTACGGATTGACGTTGTCGTCGACCGGGAGCGTGTTCGCGTCGTAGCTGACCGGACCGTTCACAGCTTCTCCTCGGATGCCTGTACATAGACCGTGCCCTGGCCCGAGAGTTCGAGCTGGAAGGCTTCGCCTGACCCGCGTCCGACCATTTCGCGCCAGCCGATCGCGGCGGACAGCTTGTTGCGTACGTCGCCGCGGTGGGCGACGTACGCCTGCGGGTCGACGTGGACGGGGCGCTGCGGGGAGATCGGCAGCTCGATGAAGCCGCCGTGGGCCATGACCGCGACGTCGCCCTTGCCCTTGAGCGTCGTGGTGAACAGGCCCTGTCCCGTGACCTGGCCGCGGACCATGCCCATGACGCCGCCCTGCGAGCCCATGAACATCGTGCCCTGCTGGAGGGACCCGTCGAAGGCGAGGAGGCGGTCGGCCTCCACATAGAGCGTCTCGCCGTTGAGCTCGATGACGTGCACGTGGTGGCCGCCGTGGCCGAACATCACCGTGCCGTCGCCCTCGACGGTCATCAGGGGCGTGGCCTCGTTGGCGACGCGGCGGCCGATCATGCTCATGATGCCGCCCTGGCCGCCGGTGATGCTGGGCGTGAAGGAGACGTCGCCCTTGTACGCGAGCATCGCGCCGCGCTGGCTGAACATCCGCTGCCCGGGGACGACGCGGGCCTCGACCATGCGGGAGTTGAGGAGGCGGAAGGGCATCAGAGGTCACCGCCGATGGTGTTGCGCTCGCTGGGCTGGACGTACACCAGGCCGTCGCCCTCGAAGCGGATCTGGAACGCCTCGCCCGAGCCCTCGCCGATGAAGGTCCGGAAGTTCACGCCCGACTGGAAGTGCTGCTTGAGCCGGCCGGTGTGCGCGATGTACGCGCCGGGGTCGACCTGGAGCGGCATGTCCGGCGCCACGCGCAGCACGATCGCCGAGCCGTCGGACATGATCGCCGCCTGGCCCGTGCCCTCCACCGTCGTGGTGAAGAGGCCGTTGCCCTGCGAGGCGCCGCGCAGCCCGGTGAAGGTGGTGCCGGTGCGGAGCCCGCCGTCCGTGCAGAGCAGATTGCTCGATTCCACATAGAGCGTCTCGCCGCGCAGCGTCACGAGGTTGATCTCGCTCGCGCGGTCGGCGAAATAGCAGGTGCCGCGGCCCTTCACCTCCATGACCGCCATCTGTTCGCCGGTGAGCCTGCGGGTGACCATGCCACGCAGACCGTCGCCGCCACCGGTCATCTTCTTGAACGACATCTCGCCCTCGTACGCGACCATCGCGCCGTTCTTGGCCTTGACCGAATCCCCGGAGAGATCGACAGCGAGAACTTTGCTCCCTTGGAGCCGAAACTGAGCCACGCCCCGACGCTAGCGTCAGCCCCCGCCGCTCCGACAGGGCCCGGAGTCCTGAACGGACCCGGATCCGGTGATCGGCGACGCTGCTGCAAGAATGGCTGCCACGCTTGTGAATACCCTCACAAGCTGTAGTCGTACCGATACGTCCCGAACCCGAAGGTTGCCCCCGTGGACATCAAGACCGCCACCGCCCTGCGCCGGCTCCGCCTGGTCTCCGCCCCGGAGGCCATTTCCTTCATCGTGCTGCTCGTCTGCTCCGTGCTGAAGCGGACCACGAGCTTCAACGCGGTGCCGGTGATGGGCGTCGTGCACGCGATCCTCTTCCTCCTCTACGTCGTCTTCTGGCTCGACGCCTGGAACAAGACCAAGTGGAGCGTCAAGACCGCCGCCGTCTACTTCGTCCTCTCCGTCCTCCCCACCGGCGGCTTCTTCGCCGAGCGGATGCTGCGCCGCGAGGCCGAGGCGAGCGTCATCGCCGCCCGCGCGCGCAAGGAAGGTACGGTCAGCGCATGATCGTTGCCTTTTCCGTCTCCCCGGTCGGCGCGGGTGAAGACGTCGGTGAGTATGTGGCGGACGCGGTCCGCGTGGTCCGCGAGTCCGGCCTCCCCAACCGCACGGACGCGATGTTCACGTCCATCGAGGGCGAGTGGGACGAGGTCATGGACGTGATCAAGCGGGCGGTCGCGGCGGTCGAGGCCCGCTGCGGCCGGGTGTCGCTGGTGTTGAAGGCGGACATCCGCGCCGGGGTCACGGGCGGCTTGACGTCGAAGGTCGAGACGGTGGAGCGGTATCTCTCCGAGGGGTGACGCCCCCTTGCGATCCTTCCGGAAGCGGCCCGGCTCGGGGTGTCGCGCGGTGCGCGGTGCCTTGAGCCGGGCTTGTGCGATGTCCCGCGCGTCGGCCATCCGCCGGCGGCGAGCGGTGGCTCATACGGTGACGATCACCCTGTCGCCCCAGTCCCATGTCCCGAAGGGCCAGATACCGCCCCAGGAGCCCGCTTCGAGGTGGACTTGCCGATCGGCTGCCAGTGACCCCGAACCGGTGACGGTGTAGGTCGCACTCGTGGTGCGGCCTCTGCTGCCGTCGCCGCAGGGACGCACCTGGTACTTCCAGGACTCGTCGCTGCCGCCGGATCTCAAGGCCATGTACGGTGCGGACCCACGGCGGCCGCCACCGCAGGTGCCGTGCATGGTGGCGCTGAGCGTATAGCGGTTGGTGCCGCTGCTCGTGACCGTCACATAGATGTTCACGCTGTACGTGGCGCCGAGCGCGACATTGACGTTGCCCTGGGTCACCTGGGCGTTGGCCGTCGCGGCGGTGGCCGGGGTGGCGAAGCCGCCCAGTGTCGCGGCGACCGCCATCGCGGAACACGCGAGGACACGGGTCAGGGCGCGGCCGGCCTCGCGTGCGTAGCGCTTGAGCACTGTTCCTCCCCGGAGCTCCGTCCCGCTCACACGATTTCGTTCGGGCCGTCGACGAGGCGCCCCAGCCCCAGGTCCGCGATGTGGTCGAGCTGATCTCCTACGCCGGGCAGCAGATCACCGACCTTGGGGTTCGGGATTCCGTCGAGGGTGCGGGCGCCGTCCCGGCCCACGGCGTGCGCCGGTCCCATCGGCCCGAAGGCCAGCAGCGCACCGGCCAGCGTGAGGAAGAGGAAGCGTTTGACCATGGGTCCCCCTGATCGAAGTGACCTCCGCCGTCGCGGGAGATCGGTGTAACGCAGGCTTCCCCAAGTGGAGTTGAGAATGCTTGAGGGGTCCACGGCGACCCCATCAGGTGGCTGGAGGAACTCCAGTCCGGCGCGCCGGGCGACCGCTGCCGGGTCCGGGACCGGGCCTTTCGCGGGTCGCCGGCCCCGGCGCCTCGCTCACCGCTCCAGGCCGAGCCGCGCCCGTACGGCCTCGTGCGGGATGCCGGCCGCCGGGCCGGCGGCGTCCTCGTGAGCGGTCTCGACGGCCGCGAGGTCGGGCTCGCCGAAGCGGGCGCGCAGCGCCTGGAAGGCCGTGACCTTGTCCTCTCCGAACTTCCGCACGTGCGAGGCATAGGCGTCCGCGTCGAGGAACTTCGGCGGCGTGGACTTGGTGTGGAACTTGTCCGCGTACATCACCAGCTGTTCCTCGGCGCTCTCGGCCAGATAGTCGGCCACGGGCAGGGGCAGCCCCTGCTCCCGGATGTCGTGCCGGGTGAGGCCGACGCCCGTATGGCACGAACAGAAACGGCACAGGCGCTCCGGGAAGCCTTCCCCGCGAAGGATCTCGTGGCCGAGCACCCCGTGCCGGATGTAGTTGCCGTGATCGAGCCGCCCGGCGTCGTCGAAGAGCCGGTAGACACCGATGTCGTGCAGCAGGGCACCCGCTCGCACAAGATCGGCATCGAGCCCCTGGCCGTCGCGGGCCAGGAGCTGCTCCGCGATGCGGCTGACGATCTCGCAGTGCGTGTACACGACGTCCAGGGCTTCCTGGCCGGGAGCGTACTTCTCGTGCAGGGCGCGTATTTCCTGAGGCGTCGGAAGGGTCACCGCGGCAGCGTAACCCTCAGCGGCCGGGGCCCTGCCCGGTCCGCGTGGTCGCCGCCGTCGTGACGTCGGTCGCCGATTCGACCATGTCCGGGCCGTAGACGTCCGAGTGGATCACCTTCAGCAGGAGGCAGAACGTGCCGTTCAGGCCGTGGCGGCGTGCCAGTTCCGTGTGGTGGCGGGTCAGGTAGCGTATGGCGGCCTGATTGGTGATCGCGCGCTGGCCCGACGCGAGGAAGACCGGGCGGCCGCCGTCGGGGCCGGCCAGGCGGGCGAGGAGGACGTACTCCGCGGTGCCCTTGTCGAGGCGGTACGTCTCGCCGCCGATGGTGAACGCCCCGCCGTCGCGCGCGTTCCCGTGGTCCATGTTCACCTCGACCCCGGGCAGCATCGAGCGCAGGTGCGCCTGTGTGCGCTGGTTCGAGGCCGGGCCTCCCACGCAGAACTCGGTCCGTACCCCGAAGCCCTGGCGAGCACCGTCGTGCACGACGATGTCGGCCTGCGCGCCGCACTCCTTGATCAGCGCGGACAGTTCGAGCAGCGCGAACGTGTCGTAGCGCGAGACGCCGTGCCCGCTCGCCGTCGGATCCTGATTGACGACGAGCAGGCACTCCGTACCCCCGGGAAGCCCGAAGAACGCCTGCTTGCGCCGCAGCTGCCGCCGCCACACGAAGGCCCGGACGAACCATCCGGCGGCCGCGCTGATCCCGCTCGCGAGCAGGCCGAGGACGATGTCGCGTACGTCGTCGTTCATGAGGGCGGAGCTTACGGGTGAGGGCACCGGCCATCAGGCGAGGGTCAGCAACTCGCGGTAGTCCTCGTTCCACAAGTCCTCGTCCGCGTCCGGCAGAAGCAGGACGCGGTCCGGCCGGAGGGCATCGATCGCGCCCTCGTCGTGGGTCACCATGATGATCGCGCCGGGGTAGGCGGCGACCGCGGTCAGGACCTCGGCGCGGGAGGCGGGGTCGAGGTTGTTGGTCGGTTCGTCCAGGAGCAGGACGTTCGCCCCGGAGTGGACCAGCCCGGCCAGGGCCAGGCGGGTCTTCTCGCCGCCGGACAGCACCGCGGCCGGCTTGTCGGCGTCGTCGCCGGTGAAGAGGAACGCGCCCAGGACGCCCCGCACTTCACCGTCCGTGAGGTGCGGCGCCGCCGCGGCCAGGTTCTCGCGGACCGTACGGCGGGCGTCGAGCGTCTCGTGCTCCTGGGCGAAGTAGCCCAGCCGCAGCCCGTGCCCGTGGACCACCCGCCCCGAATCCGGCGTCTCCACACCGGCCAGGATGCGCAACAGGGTCGTCTTGCCCGCGCCGTTGAGGCCGAGGATGACCAGCCGGCCGCCCCGGTCCACGGCCAGGTCCACGCCGCCCAGCACCTGGTGGTCGCCGTAGGACTTCGTCAGGGCGACGGCGCCCAGCGGCATCCGCCCGCACGGGGCGGGCTCCGGCAGCCGGATGCGGGCGACCTTCTCCACGCGCCGCGCCGGCTCCAGATCCGCGAGCATCCGGTCGGCGCGCCGCGCCATGCTCCTGGCCGTCACAGCGGTGGAGGAACGGGCCTTCATCCTGTCCGCCTGCGCGTGCAGCGCGGCCGCCTTGCGTTCCGCCCCGGCCCGCTCGCGGACACGCCGCCGCTCCTCCGTCTCCCGCTGCGCGAGATATGTCGTCCAGCCGGTGTTGTGGATGTCGATCGTCGCGCGCGTGGCGTCCAGGTGGAAGACCCGGTTGACCACGTCGGAGAGCAGCGACGTGTCGTGGCTGATCACCACGAGACCGCCCCGGTGAGCCGTGAGGAACGTACGCAGCCAGGCGACCGAGTCGGCGTCGAGATGATTCGTCGGCTCGTCCAGCAGCAACGTGCCGTCGTGCCCGGCGAAGAGGATGCGGGCGAGCTCCACCCGGCGCCGCTGCCCGCCGGACAGCGCGCCGACCGGCTCGCCCATGACCCGCTCGGGCAGCCCGAGCCCGGCCGCCACCCGCGCGGCCTCGGCCTCGGCCGCGTACCCGCCGCCGGACTGGAAGGCGGCCTCGGCCCTGCCGTACGCGCTCATCGCCCGGGCCAGCGCGGCCGGTCCGGCGGCCTTGGCCATCGCGGCCTCGGCGGCGCGCAGTTCACGCAGCGCGCGGTCCATGCCACGGGCGGAGAGGATGCGGTCGGTGACGGTGGCCGAGGGGTCGGCCGTACGGGAGTCCTGCGCGAGGAAACCCACCGGCCCGGTGGCGGTGACCGTCCCGGCGGCGGGCCGGGCCCGGCCCGCCAGCGCGGTCATCAGGGTGGTCTTGCCCGCGCCGTTGCGGCCGACGAGGCCGATGCGGTCGCCGGGGGAGACGGTGAAGGAGAGATCGGTGAGCAGCAGGCGGGCGCCCGCGCGCAGCTCGGCACCGCGAACGGTAATCATGAGGTAACGCTCCGAAAAGACTGAAGGACACACTTCTGGCGTGGAAGCGGGTTCCTCAGCTAGGAAATTCGGGGCGTGGACATGGGGCCACCGTAACCGGAAGCCCTGATGTCGGCCCAGTGGTTTTTCGCCCCCGGGGCCGTTGCCACCGGTCGCCGTCGGCTCGTCACTCGTTCGTCACCGGTCCGTAGGAAGCCCCGAACTCCCGGTCGAGGCGGATGCCGGCTGACACTCGCGCGCCCGCCGACGATTCCCCCCTCGCAAGGCCGGAGGGCGCCAGAACCCTCTGATCCGGCATAGTTCAGGAGGCCCGGCATGGCAGCACCATCGGTACCCGAGCCGGAGGGCGAGCAGCCCCGCCGCACTCGCCCCGTCATCCCGGCCCAGGTGCCGCGCGTGTTCGACCAGGAGGCATCTCTCTCCGACGATGTGCTCAAGGAGCTCTACTCACGGGCCTTCCGCTATCTCCGCTCCCGGGGCGTGAACGAGGCGGATGCCGGTGAGATCGCCCAGGAAAGCGTCCTCGCGGCCTGGAAGAAGCGGCCGCCCCTCGGACGGAAGCAGGCCACGGCCCTTGCCGTGACGGTGGCCCACAACAAATGGGTCGATCTGATCAGGGCGAAAACGCGCCGCCCGGAGTCGTTGACGGATTTCAACGACTGGGACCGGCCGTCCGACGAGGACGTCGAACTCCTCGTCGAGAACTCGGAACAGGCCCGTGAGGCAGTGAAGATCCTCAAAGAGGTCGTGCCGAGCAAGCGCGAACGGGACGCCTTCGTGATGTGTGAACTCTGGTGTCTGACCAGCAAGGAGGCCGCCTTCCTGCTGGGCGCCCCCTCCGCCGGAGCGGTCCGGACCGCGCTCTCCCAGGCACGGGAGAAGCTCAAGGTCCACCGCGGCGCGCAGAGCGCGGGATAGCCGGGCGGGACAGCCGGGTCGGACGCGTCTCGCGATCACGGTCCACGTGATCGCGGGGCGGGCCTTGCCGGGCTCACGGGGGAATGATCCAGGGGAGAAGCACAATGAACGAACAGAACCGGGACGGTTACAACGACTTCATGGCGGTGCTGAAATCAGTCGATTCCGAGACGGTCGCCGCCGATACCGGAAGCGGAGCGGAGTGGGCCGGGCTCAAGGCCGCCATCCTTTCCCGCGAGGAGCGGGCCCTTTCCCGTGAGGAGGGGACTCCTTCCCGTGTGGAGGGGACCCCTTCCCGCGAGGAGCGGGAGGAGCAGGGGGAGACGGCGGACGAGGAAGCGGTGTCCGACGAACCGGCCGTCGTCATTTCTCCCCCTCCCGCCCTTTCCGCGGGCCAACTGACCGCACACCTGGTGCCCCTTGTCGTTCTCGCGGTGGGGGTCATGGCCTGGACGACATTCCAGTGGATGTGGGTCCGGATCGTCGGCGTCGGCCTGATCCTCCTGGCCTTTCTCGGCAACGACCTGCTGCGCCTGCTCAGGGACTACCGCGCGGAACGGCGGCCGGACCGGGGGACACGGCGGCGTACGGGCATGGCGGCCTCGGCACTCACGGCGGCGGCGGTCACGGCCGTGGCATCGGTCGTGCCTGACATCGGGCACTAGGGACGCGGCACTCGCCGCTGTCGGCGCGGAACATCGGACGGCTGCGACGGGGGTTCGGCTGTCCGATGGCCACGCCGGTCGGCACGGCACCAGGCACCAAATCCCGCCCGGGGCACCTGATCTGACTGGGCATCAGACACGAGGTGCGCGCCCGGGCCGCATGGACTGACGGGCATCAGGCGCGGCGGCGCAGCAGCGCCTGACGGCGCGCCCTGCGCTGCTTCGCCTTCTTGGCACACCAGCTCGCCGCGCTCATCAGCGCCCCGGCGAGCGCGACCCCGGCGGTCGTCATCGGCCCGTCGTGCAGCCACGCGTAGTCGTACATCGCGACACCCGTAGCCACGAGCCCGCCCGCGCCGGACGCCGCGCTCGCGATCACATAGCCGGTGTCGATCCGGCGCTCCAGGACTTCGAGCCGGTCGGTGAGGGCGGGGCCATCCTGTGCCATCGGGGACTCTCCGGTGCGTCGGCGACAAGTCGTGGTCGTGGGGGAATCGCCGGGGGGTGGGGGAGTGTCACTTACCGCGGGGCTCCGCCCTGGGCTCCATGTGCGGGTGGGCGCCTGCGGCGCTTGTTCCCCAGCCCCGCCCCTTCCCGGCGGCATCTGATGTGCGGCTCCGCCGCGTGGGGGGCTCGCGCCCCGGGCCCCGGCTGCGGGTGGGTGGGCGCCTGCGGCGGGCTTTTCCCCAGCCCCGCCCCTTCCCGAAACTGGGGCGCGCGTGCCCCAGACCCCCGGCTGCGGGCCGGTTGCCGCCTGCGGCGGGAGCGGCCTGCGGCCGCGTCCTCAATCGCCGGACGGGCTGGAAAGAAAGGCGTATCCGGGCTGAAAAGAAATGAGCTGCGCGCTCCACAACCCGCTGTCGTCCTCCGGTGGGAGGGGGTGGGGCTGGAGGGTGGGGTTCTGGAACGCGGTGCGTCGTCACGGCACTCCATACGCCTCACGGTGCCCGCACCGCGTTCCAGGTCCCCAGCCCGGAAGGCCCGCCCCCGGCACCCACCACCACCCAAGCCCGGCCGGCGTTTGAGGCCGCCCGCCGCAGGCGCAACGGACCCGCACAGATCTAGGGCACGGGCCCGCCCGCAAGAGCCGTCCCGAGCGGCGTCCGCTCGTAGAGGACCTGATGGCCCGCGCGCCGCGACGTCAGCAGACCCGCCGCCCGCAGTACTGATAGGTGAGCTGACACGGACGACAGGGCGAGGCCGTGCCGATGGGCCAAGGCAGTCGTGGAGGCGGGCTCGGCCAGGTCCGCGAGGAGCGCGGCGCGGTTCGCGCCGAGGAGCCGTACGAGCGCCTCGGCCGTGTCCGTGTCCGGCGTCGCCCACAGGCCGGCGATGCCGCGCGCCGGATAGACGACCGTGGTCGGCCACGGAGGTTCGAACCCGCCGATCACCTCCGGCCAGGAGAACGCGCTGGGCACCAGCGTCAGACCGTCGCCGCCCAACTCCCGGCTGTGTTCGCCGGGCCGGGTGATGCTCAGGGTGTCGCCGGACCACACGAGGCGCGGATGCAGATCCGCGAAGAGCGCCTCCAGGCCGCCCTCCGTGAGCCGCCGCGCGTGGAAGGCGACATCCGCTTCGAGGAGGGCGCGCAAGCGGGGCCAGTCGGGGGCGAGCAGGGAGTGCCAGACCCTTTCGAGCAGCGCGGTCAACTGCCGTAGCGACGCTGCCGGATCGGCGAGCATGGCACGGCCCGCCGGCGTCCGCGCCGCGCCCGGTGTGTCGGCGAGGCTCCGCGCGAGCTCGCGCCGCACGACATCGAGGTCGGTGGCCCGTACATGCGCCAGTTCCTCCTCGAAGGAGGCCAACGGGCTGTCGGGCGGCGGGCAGAGGAAGTCCGGGTGATAGCCCCGCACCGGGTTCACCAGCGTGATCGGCGAGAGGTCGAGCCTGGCGGCGGCTTCGCGGCCGCGCCGTAGCCACGGCAGATGGTAGCCGTGCCGCTCGGGGTTCAGCAGGGTGTAGACGGCCTGGTGCGTCTCCCACAGCGGGGAGATGGCGAAGCGGCAGCGCAGCAGGTCGTCGGCGCCGAAGAGCATGCGGTACGGCATGGGGCCTGCCTTTCCGGTCCAGTTGGCGCGCCTGCGGCGGGCTTTTTTCCCCGGCCCCGCCCCTTCCCGGCCGCGTCTGATGTGCGGCTCCGCCGCGTGGGGGCGCGTGCCCCGGGCTCCCGACTGACCCGCCGTTGCCGCCTTGCGGCGGGGGCGGCCTGCGGCCGCGTCCTCAATCGCCGGACGGGCTGAATCGCGCACCGTAGCGCGTAGTCTGCGGCCCGCAGCTCACGCGCCACGGTCCGCGTAATCAGCCCGTCCGGCGATTGAGGACACCGCGGCGAAGCCGTGTTGCGGGGCCCGGGGCACGAGCCCCCCACGCGGCGGAGCCGCACATCAGATGCCGCCGGGAAGGGGCGCGGCCGGGGAACAAAGCGCCGCGGCGCGTCAGCGCTCGGACGTGCGGCGGCGCGTCGCCAGGACCAGGGCCGCGCCCGTCGCGAGGGCGGCCGCCGTGCCGCCGACCGCCCAGGGGGTGGCCGAACCCGCGCCCGTTGAGGCGAGTTCGGTGCTGTCGCCTGCCGGCTGAGCGGCGTTGTCGGAGGAGGAGGCGGGCTTCACGACCACGGGCTTCGGCTTGTTGCCGGTGGCAGAGCGGTCGTCCTTGGCGTCCTGCTTGCCGTTCTCAGCCGCGTCCTTGTTCTGGTCGCTCTTGTCCTTGTCGGCCTTGTCCTTCTCAGCCTTCTCCTGGGCCTCCTTGTCGGCCTTGTCCTTGGCGTCCTTGGCGTCCTTGGCCTCCTTCTCGGCCTTCTCCTTGGCCGCGGCCGCATCCGCCTCGTCCTTGGCGCGGGCCTCGTACTGGCCGACGTCCAGGAAGTGACGGAGCGCCTCGGGGCTGTCGTCCTCCAGCGCCGCATAGGCTGCCGCTCGCACATGGGAGCCGTGAGCCGCACCGCTGGAGACCTGGCTGACGCGCAGGCGCAAGTCCGTCAGGCGGGCGAAGTGCTGCCCGTCCTCCAGGAAGCGGACGCGGTCCTCCGGGGTGCCGTTGAGCGCCGCCTCCGCCGCTTCGCGGAGGGTCGGGCCGGCGCCGTCGAGCATCCTCAAAATGGCGAAGCGGTTGTTCTCGTCGGCCTTCTTCGCGGAGCCGTCCTTCGCGGGCTCCTTCTCCGGCTCCTTGACGGGCTCCTTCGTCGGCTCGTCCTCCACCTTCGCGTCCGGCTTCCCGTCCTGCTTCGCGTCCTGCTTCGTCTCTGCAGCCTTGTCCGGCGTGGAAACGGTCGTCGGCGGAACGGTGTCGGCGGCGAACGCCGGGGAGGAGAACAGAACCGCCGGGGCGATCGCGGCGGCCGCGACCACGGCCGAGACTCGGGCCAACTTCATGCGCTGTACCAACTTTTCCTCAGGGAAACGCAAAACTTCCCGATCATCCTATGTCGGCCTTGGCGTTCCCTTTACCCAGGGTGCCGGACACGGAAATTCCGGATCTCTCCAGGAACCCGCGCCCTAAGAAGCCGCGCGCCGCGCACTCCGATTCCGCAGCACCCCCCAGCCGATCGCCAGCAGCACCACCCACACGCCCATCACATACAGCGCCACCCGGCTGTCGGAACTCCAGGCGATGAGCACGGTCACCAGGGCGAAGAAGGCGAGCGCGAGCCAATTCGTATAAGGAGCACCCGGCATGCGGTAGGGCGACGGTTCCGCCCCGCCCGCGGCGACGGCGCGGCGATAGCGCATGTGCGTCACCAGGATGATGCTCCAGACGAGGATCGCGCCGCCGGTGGAAACCGACGTGATGTAGGTGAACGCGTGGTCGGGGTCGAGCGCGTTGATGAGCACGCCGACTCCCATGGTCACCGCCGACACCGCCAGCGCCGGTGCCGGGACACCCCGCCCCGTCAGTCTGGCCAGCGCCTTCGGCGCGTGGCCGTTGACCGAGGCTGTACGCAGCATGCGTGCCGTGGAATAGAGGCCGCCCGCGTTGCACGAGGAGAGGGCCGCGGTGAGCACGATGAAATTGACGATGCCCGCGGCCGCCGGAATTCCGATCTTGGCGAAGGCGGCGACGAACGGGCTGACGCCCGGGTGGAATTCGGTCCAGCTGACCACGGAAAGGATCACGAGCAGCGTGCCGATGTAGAACAGACCGAAGCGCAGCGGAAGGCTGTTGATCGCCCGCGGGATGTTCTTCCGCGGGTTCTCCGCCTCACCCGCGGTGACGCCGACGAGTTCCACGCCGAGATAGGCGAAAAGGACGATCTGGAGCGTCATCAGGGAGCTGTGCGCGCCGTGGGGCGCGATGCCGCCGTCCTGCCACAGGTGGGTCACCGAGGCGGTTTTCCCGACGTCGCCGAAACCGATGAGGAGCACCCCGAGCCCGATCAGGATCATGCCGACGATCGCGACGACCTTGACGAGGGCGAACCAGAATTCCAGCTCACCGAACGCCTTCACCGAGATGAGGTTGACGGCGAGCAGGACGACGAGGGAGACCAGGGCCGTCTGCCATTGCTCGATCCCGGGGAACCAGTACTTCACATACTGCCCGGCGGCGGTGATCTCGGCCATGCCGGTCGTGACCCACATGATCCAGTAGGTCCACGCGGTGGCGTATCCCCAGAAGGGCCCGAGGAACTCCCGCGCGTATTCGGCGAAACTGCCTGCCACGGGCTTGTGGGTGAGCAGCTCGCCGAGTGCGCGCATGACGAAGAGGAGCACGACGCCGGCGACGGCGTACCAGATGATGAGGCTGGGCCCGGCCTGGGATATCGCGGTTCCCGCGCCGAGGAAGAGGCCGGTCCCGATCGTGCCGCCGATGGCGATCATCTGGATCTGCCGGGACCCCAGGCCGCGCTGATAGCCCTCGGCGGACTCGCCCTCCGCCGCCCGGCTGTCCGCGCCTTTCGCTGTGGTTTCGCCCGTTGTCGGTGGCTGCATCCACGGAACCCTTCTCGTACGGATCTTGGGCTCGCGACCCTAGGTACCGATACGGGTGGCGACAAGTCGCTTTCGGTTGCGCCGGGCTTGTTCCCCCACCCCGCCCCTTCCCGGAACTGGGGCGCGTGCCCCAGACCCCCGGCTGCGGGCCGGTTCGCTGCCTGCGGCGGGGGAGCCATTGGGGTCTCCCGGACGGAATCTGGGGGAGCTTCCTCACTCTTCCCCAGCTACCGCTGGGAGGTGTCCCCACGGGCCGGAATGCGCACCCTGAAGCTCAGCACCCCTCCGGGGTTGATGGTGTCCACCGGCGTGAGGGGGCGGGACGCGCAGGGGTGACGCGGGACGTAAAGCGAAGCAGTCCCGTGTTACCCCGGAGCGGCACGGCCCCGCACTGTCACAACGGCGAAGAACCCACAACCCAGCCCGGCCGGCGTTTGAGGCCGCGCCCGCAGGGCGCTCCGCCGCAGGCGCAACGAACCCGCACTCGGAAATGGCGAGAGGCTCAACTAGCCCGGCCACGCCCGAAGGGCGCCCCGCCGCAGGCGGCAACAAACCTGCACCGCACATCGGCGAGAGGGCAGCGCAAGGGGCGCAGGTCACCGGTTTCGGCGTGGGCGGGCTGCTGCTCACCGCCGTCTCACCGCGCGCCGCCCTGCTCGCCACCGCCGCCGGATTCCTCGCCTCCGCCCTGCTGCTGCGCCTGGGGACCCGGCGGCGGCCGGGGCGGACAGAGCGGGGCGGCCCGCTGCTGACGGCCTCGCTGTCCGGGCTGCGGGAGGTCTTCGGGCGGCGCCGCGTACGGGCGTTGCTCCTGTTGTCCTGGACACCGCCGTTCTTCCTGGTCGCTCCCGAAGCACTCGCCGCTCCGTACGCGGACCGCACGGGGGCCGGACCGGTCGGCCTGGGGCTGCTGCTGTGCGGGATGCCGGTGGGGTCGATCGTCGGCGAGGTGCTCGCCGGCTCGCTGCTCGGCCCGCGCGGCCGGGAACGCATCGTGCTGCCGGTGGCGGCCGTGCTGCTGCTCCCCTTTCTCGTCTACGCGGTGCGGCCCCCGCTCGGCCTCGCCCTGCCCGCCGTCGCCCTCGCGGGCACGGGGATGGCGTACACCCTGGGCCTGGACCAGTGGTTCGTCGCCGCCGTGCCGGACGAACTGCGCGGCCGCGCGATGACCTTGCAGACGGCGGGCACGATGACCCTCCAGGGCCTGGGCATGGCGCTCGCGGGCGCGGCCGCCGAATCCGTGCCGGTGCACGACGTGGTGGCGGGGACCGGCGTGCTGGGTACGGTCGTGGTGGGAGCGGTGATCCGCGGTGTCGTACGCTCGCCTCCCAGCAAAGGATCTTCAGGGGAGGGAGCCGCCGGTGTTCGGTGGAGGCAAGCGGAGCCCGCAGGTGCTCGTGCTGCGCGATTCACAGGCGATCGCCGAGGCCGTGCGCGAGGCGCTGGCCGGCGCGAGTGACGAGCAGCGGCCGGGCCTGGAGCTGGCGGCCGGGCTGATCGCCCGGTACGCGGAGCGGCCCGACCGCGAGCTGCGGGCGGAGTGGACGCGAGGCGTCCTCGCGGAGGCGGGCGTCGACCCCCGCACCCACGAGGTGTCCGCCGTCAAGGCGGTGCGCCAGGCGCGGCCCGGCCTCGGCCTCGCGGAGGCCGTGCAACTCGTGCGCGAGGCCAAGGAGGAAGGGCCCGGCGGAGCCACGTCCGGAGCGTGAGATGACGGTGACCACGATGTGACCGGGGGGTAGGCTCGACGCGTGCCGAAGCCGCTCAGCCTCTCCTTCGACCCCATCGCCCGAGCCGACGAGCTCTGGAAGCAGCGCTGGGGGTCCGTGCCGTCCATGGCCGCGATCACCTCGATCATGCGCGCGCACCAGATCCTGCTCGGCCAGGTCGACGCGGTCGTCAAGCCGTACGGGCTGACCTTCGCGCGCTACGAGGCGCTGGTGCTGCTCACCTTCAGCCGGGCCGGCGAGCTGCCGATGTCCAAGATCGGCGAGCGCCTGATGGTGCACCCGACCTCGGTGACCAACACCGTCGACCGCCTGGTGGTCTCCGGCCTCGTCGCCAAGCGGCCCAACCCCAACGACGGGCGCGGCACGCTCGCCTCGATCACCGAGAAGGGCCGGCAGGTCGTCGAGGAGGCCACCCGCGACCTGATGGCGATGGACTTCGGGCTCGGGGCGTACGACGCGGAGCAGTGCGGCGCGATCTTCGACATGCTGCGCCCGCTGCGGGTCGCGGCGGCGGACTTCGCGGACGACGCGTCGAAGGACGCGACCGGGGACCGGGCGGACGATCTCACGGACGGGTGATGCCTTCCGGCGCGCGCCGGGGGTGGCGAAGATCGCCCCGGATCGGGCGGTTACGCTCGTGGGCATGAAACAAAGCGTGCTGACCCGCTACCGCGTCTTGGCGTACATCACGGGTGTGCTGCTGATCCTCCTGACGATCGGCATGATCGCGAAGTACGGGCTGGACATGGACGTCTCGGGCCCGGTCCGCGTGATCGCCATCGCGCACGGCTGGCTCTACGTCCTCTATCTGGTCTTCGCCTTCGACATGGCCTCCAAGGCCAAGTGGCCGTTCGGCAGGCTGGTGTGGGTGCTCATCGCCGGCACCATCCCGACGGCCGCGTTCTTCGTCGAGCGCAAGGCCACCCGCGACCTGGAGCCGCTCGTCGCGGAGGCCGCCGCCACCGCCTGACGCGAGACGCGTGGACCCGCGCCACGCGCACAGCCCCGGACACCCTTGTGTTCGGGGCTTTCTTGCGCGACCATTTACTAGGACGTCCTAGTAAATTCGCGGGGCGCGGAGAGGCGGTTCGGAGCACATGGACGCAGAGTCGATCGAGGCAGGGCGCGGCCGCTGGCAGGCGCGGTACGACAAGGCCCGCAAGCGGGACGCGGACTTCACCACGCTCTCCGGCGACCCGGTCGAGCCCGTCTACGGCCCGCGCCCCGGCGACGCGTACGAGGGCTTCGAGCGGATCGGCTGGCCGGGGGAGTATCCCTTCACCCGCGGTCTGCACCCCACGGGCTACCGCGGCCGCACCTGGACCATCCGCCAGTTCGCCGGCTTCGGCAACGCCGAGCAGACCAACGAGCGGTACAAGATGATCCTCGCCGCCGGCGGCGGCGGGCTCTCCGTCGCCTTCGACATGCCGACGCTCATGGGACGCGACTCCGACGACCCGCGCTCCCTCGGCGAGGTCGGGCACTGCGGGGTCGCCATCGACTCCGCGGCCGACATGGAGGTCCTCTTCAAGGACATCCCGCTCGGCGACGTCACCACCTCGATGACGATCAGCGGGCCCGCCGTCCCCGTCTTCTGCATGTATCTCGTGGCCGCCGAGCGGCAGGGCGTCGACCCCGCCGTCCTCAACGGCACGCTCCAGACGGACATCTTCAAGGAGTACATCGCGCAGAAGGAGTGGCTCTTCCCGCCGGAGCCCCACCTGCGGCTCATAGGGGATCTCATGGAGCACTGCACCCGCTCCATCCCCGCCTACAAACCGCTCTCCGTCTCCGGCTACCACATCCGCGAGGCGGGCGCGACGGCCGCGCAGGAGCTGGCCTACACCCTCGCCGACGGCTTCGGCTATGTCGAGCTGGGCCTGAGCCGGGGCCTGGACGTCGACACCTTCGCCCCCGGCCTCTCCTTCTTCTTCGACGCGCACCTCGACTTCTTCGAGGAGATCGCCAAGTTCCGCGCCGCCCGCCGCATCTGGGCGCGCTGGATGCGCGACACCTACGGCGCGAAGACCGACAAGGCGCAGTGGCTGCGCTTCCACACCCAGACGGCAGGCGTCTCCCTCACCGCCCAGCAGCCGTACAACAACGTCGTCCGCACCGCCGTCGAGGCCCTCTCCGCCGTGCTCGGCGGCACCAACTCGCTGCACACGAACGCCCTCGACGAGACCCTCGCCCTCCCCAGCGAGCAGGCCGCGGAGATCGCGCTGCGCACGCAGCAGGTGCTGATGGAGGAGACCGGCATCGTCAATGTCGCGGACCCGCTGGGCGGTTCGTGGTACGTGGAGCAGCTCACCGACCGCATCGAGGCCGACGCCGAGAAGATCTTCGACCAGATCAAGGAGCGCGGCGCGCGGGCCGTGCCGAACGGCGCGCACCCCATAGGGCCCATGACCTCCGGCATTCTGCGGGGCATCGAGGACGGCTGGTTCACCGGCGAGATCGCCGAGAGCGCCTTCCGCTACCAGCAGGCCCTGGAGAAGGGCGACAAGCGGGTCGTGGGCGTCAACTGCCACCACGGCTCCGTGACCGGCGACCTGGAGATCCTGCGCGTCAGCCATGAGGTGGAGCGGGAACAGGTCCGCGTGCTGGCCGGGCGGAAGGCCGCGCGGGACGACGCCAAGGTGACGGCGGCGCTCAAGGAGATGCTGGACGCCGCGCGGTCCGGGGCGAACATGATCGCGCCGATGCTCGACGCGGTGCGGGCGGAGGCGACGCTGGGCGAGATCTGCGACATCCTCCGGGAGGAGTGGGGGACGTACGTGGAGCCGGCGGGCTTCTAGGTTTTCTCCCCAGCCCCGCCCCTTCCCGAAACTGGGGCGTGTGCCCCAGACCCCCGAGTGCGGGCCGGTTCGCCGCCTGCGGCGGGAGCGCCCTGCGGGCGCGTCCTCAAACGCCGGACGGGCTGAAAATCAGCCCGTCCGGCGTTTGAGGACACCGCGCGAAGCGCGGTCAGGGGGCTGGGGCACAGCCCCCCACGCGGCGGAGCCGCGCATCAGACGCGGCCGGGAAGGGGCGGGACCGGGGACAAGCCGCCCACCAGCAGCGTGGTGAAGCCGCGTGCCCACTCCTTGTCCACCGGTTCCGCGCTGACAAGCGCACGATGCACCACCGCTCCGGCGATCACGTCGAAGATCAGGTCCGCGTTGCGGGCGGCCGCCGCCGCGTCCTCCTCCGGCGGGAGCTCGCCGCGCTCCTGCGCCCGCTCCCGTCCGATGAGGACGAGCCGCTTCTGCCGGTCCACGATCGCGCAGCGGATCCGCGCGCGCAGCGCGTCGTCCCGCGTGGACTCGGCGACCACGGCCATCAGCGCCGTCTTCGTCTCCGGCCGCTCCAGCAGCGCGGCGAAGCGCAGCACCACGCCCTCGATGTCGGCCGTGAGGCTGCCGAGGTCGGGCAGCTCCAGGTGCTCGTCGAAGAGCGCCGCCACCGCGTCCACGACCAGCTCGCTCTTGCCCGCCCAGCGGCGGTAGAGCGTCGTCTTGGCGACGCCCGCGCGCGCCGCGACATCGCCCATGGTCAGCTTCCCCCAGCCGAGTTCGACCAGGGCGGCGCGCGTCGCGTCGAGTATCGCCCGGTCGGCCTCGGTGCTGCGGGGGCGGCCCGTACGGGCGCGGGCGGAATTCATAGCCGCGACCTTACCGCCGAGTAGCCAAGCCGGTATGAGCCAGATCACGCAAAGACCTGGGGGTGCCCCATTGCGAGCGACCGGCTTCCAGTTACGCTACGACTCGTAGCGAAAGAGCGACAACCACAGGTGCCGGGTGGGGACCCGGTGCCGAAGAAGACGCTACGAGCGCCGTACGACGGCGCGCTTTTCCGATCGCCGTGCCGAGGGGGGAGGATAGGCCCATGCAGCCACGGAACATGTCCATGAGTGGAGTGGTCGACCTCGCCGCGGTGAAGGCCGCCGGGGAAGCCAAGCAGAAGGCGGAGCAGGCCCGTGCCGAGGCCGCCCGTCAGGGCGGCGCGCCCGCCGCCGGTGCCCAGCGCCTGGTCTTCGACGTCGACGAGGCCGGCTTCGAGGCGGAGGTGCTCCAGCGCTCCGCCGAGGTGCCCGTCGTCATCGACTTCTGGGCAGACTGGTGCGAGCCGTGCAAGCAGCTCGGCCCGCTGCTGGAGCGGCTGGCCGCGGAGTACGCCGGCCGGTTCGTGCTCGCCAAGATCGATGTCGAGGCCAACCAGCTCCTCTTCCAGCAGTTCGGCGTCCAGTCCATCCCCGCGGTCTTCGCCGTGGTGGCCGGGCAGGCCCTGCCGCTCTTCCAGGGTGCCGCGCCCGAGGCGCAGATCCGGCAGGTGCTGGACCAGCTCGTCCAGGTCTCGGAGGAGCGCTTCGGGATCGTCGGCGCCCCGGTGGAGCCGGGTGCCGCCGACGCGGCCGCGGCCGCCCCGGCAGCACCCGCGGGCCCGCACGACAGCGCCCTGGCCCTGGCCCACGACGCGCTGGACGCGGGAGACCTGGGCGGCGCCGTGCGGGCGTACAGGAACGTGCTGTCCGACGACCCGGGCAACGCCGAGGCCAAGCTGGGCCTCGCGCAGGCCGAACTGCTCCAGCGCGTCCAGGACATGGACCCCCAGCAGGTGCGCAAGGCCGCCGCCGAGGGCCCGGCCGATGTGCGGGCGCAGATCGCCGCGGCCGATCTCGACCTGGTCGGCGGGCATGTGGAGGACGCGTTCGGCCGGCTGCTCGACGTGATCAAGCGGACCGCCGGCGAGGACCGCGACGCCGCGCGCGTGCGGCTGCTGGAGCTCTTCGAGGTGATCGGGGCGGATGATCCGCGGGTGGGTGCCGCGCGTACGGCACTGTCGCGCGCGCTGTTCTGACGGAACCTCCTTCTCCCGTGCCACAGGCGGCACGGGCTGCCGTGCTTTACCAAAACTTGGTAATTGCGGGGCTCGTTACTGCGAGTAAGAAAAACCCGGGCATTCGCCCGGGTTTTTTCGTATGCCTCCCGTTCCTTCCGCACACGGTGCGGCACCCTTCCGGCGCGGGTCGATGCGGTGTGGACCCCCCTTGGTTATCCGCCCGTTACTCGCTAGTAATGAACCTCTTGTGCCCCGGCCGTGAATGGACCACGATCGGCCAAGCTCGGTCCATTCCCTTACCCGGCAGCCGGTCGGTGTGCGGTGGTGGGTCCCCACCGGGCGGGCCGTCCCGCGACCGGGGCGGCTCGGGGACAGGGGGGTCCCGGCCGTCAACGGCAGGGCCTGTCCCGGCGGTTGCGCGAACGCGTGGCCAGTGGTTGTCGCTCGGGGGTGATCGCCGGTGCCGTCGGAGGCGTTTCGCGCCGCCGGGTGCGGCGGCGCTCTCCTTTCCGAGGACGTAGCACTTCTCCCATCCCGGGCCCGGGCCATGAGGTCCCGACCGGAGATGTACGTCCGAGAAGGAGGAAATCCATGCAGTCCCAGACTCGAGGTGGGACCAGGTGGCGCCGGTTCGCCGTCGTGATGGTGCCCAGTATGGCGGCTACGGCCGCGATCGGCGTGGCGGTGGCGCAGGGAGCGCTGGCGGCCTCGTTCAGTGTTTCGGGTCAGCAGTTCAAGGTACGGGCAGGTGAGTTGGTCGGTGAGGACTTCGTCCAGTACGGAGCCCTTGACAAGAACTCTGCCGGGCCGCACCCGGTGGCCGTGGTCGGGCTGAAGAGTGCGACCATCAGCAACCTCTGCCAGTCCGTGGTCATCCCGATCCCGTTGCTCCACAAAGACGTGACCATGAAGCTCACGGCCGGTGGCGGCAAGGACAAGGTCACGGCCGACACCCTCTATATCGACGCGGACGTCCTGAAGGCGGATGCCAAGTTCGAGGACATCGACATCGGCGTGCCGGTCGACAACACCAAGAAGGGCGAGAACGGCGGCAAGGGCCCCGGCCCGGCGCCGGGCGACCTTTACGAGAAGGGCTCGTTCGCCCAGCAGGCGAAGCGGGTGACCTTCACGGATGCCAAGCAGCGTGCGTGGGCCACCACCGCGGGCACGTTCAACCTCAAGGGTCTGCACATGGACGTGGGCTTCAACAAGAACGAGTGCTTCACCGACGCCGAACTGGAGTAGTCGAGGCGGGCGCGGGCACCCCGCGAAACCGTACCCGCGCCCGTACACCCGCGCCGCAATGCGCTTGCGCAGACGTACCACCGATCGCCCCGAGGAGCCGTACGACATGAGTGCCGACACGCGACCCCGGCCGGCAGGATCATTCGGCCGCGCCCGCCACTCGTTCCGGGAGTGGCGCGGGCAGCGCCCCTTCTGGGGCGGGCTGTGGACCCTGCTGGCCGGCATCCCGATCATGTACATCCCGTACCAGACCATGACATTGGGCGACCTGCACATCCGCATGGCCACCACCGCGGGCGCGGGCTCGCTGATCATCGGCGTGCTGCTGGTCGTCCTCGGGCTGACGCTCTGGTTCCAGAAGCAGTCGCGGATCTTCGCCGGTGTCGCGGCGATCCTGCTCGCGCTGGTGTCGCTGGTGGTGTCCAACTTCGGGGCGTTCCTGATCGGCTTCCTGCTCGCTCTCATCGGTGGCGCCCTCGGTGTCTCCTGGGCGCCGGGCAAGCCGGCCGCGGAGGCGGAGGAGCCGGAGGGCGGCCCCGCGCCGCGGGACGGTACGCCGCCGTCGGGGCTCAGCCTGCTCAAGGACAGCGACGGGGGGCACAGTGCCGCGTGAGGAGACACCCGAGGGCGAGGGTGTGAGAAGCGGACCCCGGCACGCCGCGGCCCGCAAGCCGCTGCTCGCCCGGCTCCACATGCCCGCGGGCAAGGCCGTGGCCATCGCGGCGATGCCGACGGCCGTCCTGATGGGCATGGGGTTCACGCCCCAACTGGCCCTGGCGAAACCGCCGTTGCCCGAGCCGTTCGACGGGCAGTGCGCGACCGCGCCCGACGCGTCGCCCGAGCCGGGCGCGAGCGGGAGCACGAGTCCGGGCCCCGCGCCGAGCCGGAGCGCGAAGGAGTCCGCCACCCGGCCCACGGAGCAGCCCTCCAAGGCACCGGAGCCGCCGTCCGCGAAGCCGGAGGCCAGGCCCGAGACCAAGCCCGAGGCCAGGCCGGAGCCCGGGAAGAGCCCGGACGCGGGCAACGCCGCCAGGACCGGCCCGTCGCCCGCGCCGTCGCCTTCCGCTTCCCCCTCGCCGTCCAAGTCGTTCAACCCGCTGGACCCGCTGGGGCTCGGCGACAAGCTGAGGGACATCCTGGACGGCGGCAGGTCCGGCGCCGGGAAGCAGCCGTCGGCGCCGCCGAGTTCCGCGCCCGCCCCGTCGGGCGGTCCGTCCTCCGCGCCGTCCGGCGCGCAGCACGTGCCGCCGCCCGCGGACGCCCGTACGCCCGACGGCCGGCCCAGCGGGAAGGCGTCGACGGCGCCGTCCACCGAGCCGTCCAGGGCACCCTCGAGCGCACCCCCCAGCACCGCGCCCTCGCCGGGCGCGAGTCCGGGCACGAGCGCTTCCCCGGGAGCGCTGCCGCCGTGCCCCAAGGGGAAGGCGGTGGACGGGAACGACGGGCACGCCTTCCCCGACCAGCCCTGGTATCTGGAGGCGAGCGTCCTCACCCTCAAGGGGCTGACCTACGACGGCATCAAGAAGATCACGATGGCGAACGGGCAGCAGAAGTCCGTGCTCAAGTTCACCGCGGACGCGCTGACGATCAAGGACCTGCACCAGATCGTCAACAGCTACGGCAAGGAGTACCACGTCGCCGGGCCCGGGACGGATTCCACGGTCACGGGCGGGCAGGTGACGATGTACACCGAGGAGCTGAAGGGCAATCTGCTCGGGCTGATCCCGTCGACCGCGAGCCCCACGAGCCCGCCGCCGCTGATCCCCGGCCTGAAGCTGCCGATCCCGATCTTCTACACGAACGTGAAGATCCGGCAGGGCGGCCAGTTCGGCGGCACGCTGCACATCCCGAACCTGCACCAGTACCTGACGAATGGCACGTATCCGTAAGGGAACGCCTCCCTGAGGGAACGCCGGAGGGGCCGGTTCCTGGCTGGACTTCAGCCAGGCACCGGCCCCTCCGCTGTCCTGCTAGCGGCCCTCGCCGCCCAGGTGGTGGACGCGGACCATGTTGGTCGTGCCCGGGATGCCGGGGGGCGAGCCGGCGGTGATGATCATCGTGTCGCCCGCGCTGTAGCGCTTGAGCTTCAGCAGCTCCGCGTCGACCAGGTCGACCATCGCGTCGGTGTTGTCGACGTGCGGCACGACGTAGGTCTCGACGCCCCAGCTCAGCGTGAGCTGGTTGCGGGTGGAGGCGTCCGTGGTGAAGGCCAGGATCGGCTGGGCCGCGCGGTAGCGGGACAGCCGGCGGGCCGTGTCACCGGACTTGGTGAAGGCGACCAGCGACTTCGCGCCGAGGAAGTCGGCGATCTCGCAGGCGGCACGGGCGACCGCGCCGCCCTGCGTGCGCGGCTTCTTGCCCGGGACGAGCGGCTGGAGGCCCTTGGAGAGGAGCTCCTCCTCGGCCGCCTCGACGATGCGGGACATCGTCTTGACCGTCTCGATCGGGTAGGCGCCGACGCTCGACTCGGCCGACAGCATGACCGCGTCCGCGCCGTCCAGGATCGCGTTGGCGACGTCGGACGCCTCGGCGCGGGTCGGCCGCGAGTTGGTGATCATCGACTCCATCATCTGGGTCGCGACGATCACCGGCTTGGCGTTGCGGCGGCACATCTCGATGAGGCGCTTCTGCACCATCGGGACCTTCTCCAGCGGATACTCCACCGCGAGGTCACCACGGGCCACCATCACACCGTCGAACGCCATGACGACGCCCTCCATGTTGGCGACGGCCTGCGGCTTCTCGACCTTGGCGATGACCGGCACCCGGCGGCCGACCTCGTCCATGACGCGGTGCACGTCGAGGACGTCCTTGGCGTCGCGGACGAAGGACAGCGCGACCATGTCGCAGCCCATCGCGAGCGCGAACTTCAGGTCCTCGATGTCCTTCTCGGACAGCGCCGGGACGTTGACCGCCGCGCCGGGCAGGTTGATGCCCTTGTGGTCGGAGATCACACCGCCCTCGATGACGATCGTCCGGACCCGCGGGCCCTCGACCTCGGTGACCCGGAGCTCGACGTTGCCGTCGTTGATCAGGATCTGGTCGCCCTTGGAGACATCGCCCGGCAGGCCCTTGTAGGTCGTGCCGCAGATCGTGCGGTCGCCCGGGACGTCCTCGGTGGTGATGGTGAACTCGTCGCCGCGCACCAGCTCCACGGGGCCGTCCGCGAAGGTCTCCAGGCGGATCTTCGGGCCCTGGAGGTCGGCCAGGACGCCGACCGCGCGGCCGGTCTCCTCGACGGCCTTACGGAGGCGGTGGTACCGCTCCTCGTGCTCCGAGTGGGTCCCGTGGCTCATGTTGAAACGGGCCACATTCATACCCGCCTCGATCAGCGTCTTCAGCTGGTCGAAGGAGTCGACGGCGGGGCCCAGGGTGCAGACGATTTTGGAACGGCGCATGGGGCAGATCCTATCGGTTTGTTTCGGAGCGGAATATTCGAGCTGTGGGAAAGACCGAGTGCCGGTCGGTGATCAAGCGCTGACCAGGGCGTACGTCTGGGTGGCGATCTCCAGCTCCTCATCGGTGGGCACGACGGCGACGGCGACCCGGGCACAGCCGGGGGAGATCAGCCGCGGCTCGTCCGCCCGGACGGCGTTGAGGTCGGTGTCCACGGCCAGGCCGAGCTCCTCCAGGCCGGCGACGGCGGCCTCCCGGACGGGGGCGGCGTTCTCGCCCACACCGGCGGTGAAGGCCACCGCGTCGACCTTGCCGAGAACGGCGTAGTACGCGCCGATGTACTTCTTCAGCCGGTGCACGTAGATGTCGAAGGCGAGGGCCGCCTTCTCGTCGCCCGCGTCGATGCGCCGGCGGATCTCGCGCATGTCGTTGTCGCCGCACAGACCGATCAGACCGCTCTTCTTGTTGAGGAGCGAGTCGATCTCGTCGACGGACATGCCGGCGGTGCGCGCCAGGTGGAAGATCACCGCCGGGTCCAGGTCACCCGAGCGGGTGCCCATGACCAGGCCCTCCAGCGGGGTCAGGCCCATCGAGGTGTCCACGCAGCGGCCGCCGCGGACCGCCGAGGCGGAGGCGCCGTTGCCCAGGTGCAGCACGATGACGTTGACCTCGGACGGGTCCTTGCCCAGCAGCTTGGCGGTCTCGCGCGAGACGTACGCGTGCGAGGTGCCGTGGAAGCCGTAGCGGCGGATGCGGTGCGCGTCGGCGGTCTCCACGTCGATCGCGTAGCGCGCGGCCGACTCCGGCATCGTGGTGTGGAAGGCCGTGTCGAAGACCGCGACCTGCGGCAGGTCCGGGCGCAGCGCCTGGGCCGTGCGGATGCCGGTGATGTTCGCCGGGTTGTGCAGCGGGGCGACCGGGATCAGCCGCTCGATCTCCGCCACGACCTCCTCGGTGATCACGGTCGGCTCGGTGAACTTCCTGCCGCCGTGCACGACCCGGTGCCCGATCGCGGCCAGCTCCGGCGAGTCCAGGCCCATCCCGTCCGCGGCCAGCTCCTCGGCCACCGCGTTCAGCGCGGCCTCGTGGTCGGCGATCGGCTGCTCGCGCTCGCGCTTCCCGCCGCCCGTCGCGAGCGGGGTGTGCGCCAGCCGGGAGGTCTCCTCACCGATGCGCTCGACCAGGCCCACGGCCAGCCGGGCGCCGTCGGCCATGTCGAGCAGCTGGTACTTGACCGACGAGGAGCCGGAGTTGAGGACGAGAACACGGGTGGGGTTGGCAGTCATGAAGGCTTTCCGGGTGGTGTGCGGGTCTCGGCGGGGCTGACGGTACGGGGGCCGCCGCGGCCCCCGTACCGACAGTAACGGGCGTCAGGGGCGCTGCTCGCCCTGCGCCTGGATGGCGGTGATCGCGACGGTGTTCACGATGTCCTGGACCAGCGCGCCGCGCGACAGGTCGTTGACCGGCTTGCGCAGGCCCTGGAGGACCGGACCGACCGCGACGGCGCCCGCGGAGCGCTGCACGGCCTTGTAGGTGTTGTTGCCCGTGTTGAGGTCGGGGAAGATCAGCACGGTGGCCCTGCCCGCGACCTCGGAGTCCGGCAGCTTGGTCGCGGCGACCGCGGCGTCCACCGCGGCGTCGTACTGGATCGGGCCCTCGACCAGCAGGTCCGGGCGGCGCTCGCGCACCAGCTCGGTGGCCTTGCGGACCTTGTCGACGTCGGCGCCGGAGCCGGAGGTGCCGGTGGAGTACGACAGCATCGCGATCCGCGGCTCCACGCCGAACTGCGCGGCCGTCGTCGCGGACTGGATGGCGATGTCGGCGAGCTGCTCGGCGTTCGGGTCCGGGTTGACCGCGCAGTCGCCGTAGACGAGCACCCGGTCGGCCAGGCACATGAAGAAGACCGAGGAGACGATCTGCGCGCCCGGCGCCGTCTTGATGATCTCGAAGGCGGGGCGGATGGTCGCGGCGGTGGAGTGCACCGCGCCCGAGACCATGCCGTCGGCCAGGCCCTCCTGGACCATCAGCGTGCCGAAGTACGAGACGTCGGCGACGATGTCGTGGGCCAGCTCCACCGTCATGCCCTTGTGGGCGCGCACCCGCGCGTAGAGCTCGGCGAAGCGCTCGCGCAGCGGCGAGGTCTGCGGGTCGACGAGCTGCGCGTCGGCCAGGTCGATGCCCAGCTCGCCGGCGCGCTTGCGGATCGCGTCCTCCTCGCCCAGCAGCGTGAGGTCGCAGACGTCGCGGCGCAGCAGTACGTCCGCGGCGCGCAGCACGCGCTCCTCCGCGCCCTCGGGCAGCACGACGCGGCGGCGGCCGGAGCGGGAGCGCTCGATCAGCTCGTGCTCGAACATCATCGGGGTGACGCGGCTGGAGCGGGCGACGGAGATACGGTTCGTCAGCTCCGCGGTGTCCACGTGCCGTTCGAAGAAACCGAGGGCCGTCTCCGACTTGCGCGGCGAGGCGGCGTTGAGCTTGCCCTCGATCGCGAACAGCTCGGCGGCCGTCGGGAAGGAACCGCCCGGCACCGAGATCACCGGCGTGCCCGGGGCCAGCCGGCCCGCCAGCGCCAGGATGTCCGGGCCTGGCCGCTCGTCGAGGGTCAGCAGCACGCCGGCGATCGGCGGGGCGCCCGCGCTGTGCGCCGCCAGCGCGCCGATGATCAGGTCCGTGCGGTCGCCCGGGGTCACCACCAGGCAGCCCTCGGTCAGCGCCGGCAGGAACACCGGGAGCATCGCGCCGCCGAAGACGAAGTCGCGGGCGTCGCGGTTGAGGCCGGAGTCGTCGCCCAGCAGCACCTCGGCGCCGAGCTTGCTGACGATCTGCGCCACGGTCGGCGCCGACAGCGACGCGTCCTCGGGCAGCGCGTAACAGGGCACGGGCAGGCTCGCCGCGAGCCGCTCGGCGACGGCCGTACGGTCGGCCGGGGCCACGCGGTTGACGACCAGCGCGACGACGTCGCAGCCCAGCGCCTCGTACGCGCGGTAGGCGTTGCGCGCCTCGGCCCGTACGGACTCGGCGTCCTGGTCCTGGCCGCCGACCACAGTGATCACGGAGGCGCCGAACTCGTTCGCCAGGCGTGCGTTGAGCGCCAGCTCGTCGGGGAGGTTGGAGCCCGCGTAGTCGGTGCCGAGCACGAGCACGTACTCGTGCTGCCGGGCGACCGCCAGGAAGCGCTCGACGAGGGCGGACACCAGCTCGTCCGTGCCGCGCTCGGCCTGGAGGGCGGACGCCTCGCCGTACGAGAGGCCGTACACGCTCTCCGGCGACTGGCTCAGCCGGTAACGGGCGCGCAGCAGCTCGAAAAGGCGGTCGGGGCCGTCACCGTGGACGAGCGGGCGGAAGACACCCACTCGGTCGACATGGCGGGTCAGGAGCTCCATGACTCCCAGCTCGATGACCTGGCGGCCGTCGCCCCGGTCGGTCCCGGTCACGTACACGCTGCGCGTCACGCGTGCTCTCCTTGCTCCATCGCCGTGTTTATGCGGTAAAAAAATACCCGATATGGTGGGCTTGCCCTCTTGACAATACCTGCGCCCGTGGATAAGGCGCGCGTCAGTAGGTGGTTCACGGGGCGCGGGCGGGGGTGCGTCACTACCCCCCCGGCCCGTGAAACAATCGGTTCGGCTCACATGTACCAGTAGCGAGCAGGAGACACAGCCAGATGCGCATCGGAGTCCTCACCGCAGGCGGCGACTGCCCCGGCCTGAACGCTGTCATCCGCTCGGTGGTGCACCGCGCGGTCGTCGGCCACAACGACGAGGTGATCGGCTTCGAGGACGGCTTCAAGGGCCTGCTCGAAGGCCGCCACCGCAAGCTCGACCTCGACGCGGTCAGCGGCATCCTCGCCCGTGGCGGCACCATCCTCGGCTCCTCCCGGCTGGAACGCGCGCGGCTGCGCGAGGCGTGCGAGAGCTCCAAGGAGCTCGCCCGCGACCTCGGCATCGACGTCCTCATCCCCATCGGCGGCGAGGGCACGCTCACCGCGTCCAAGATGCTCTCCGATGCCGGCCTGCCCGTCGTCGGCGTGCCGAAGACCATCGACAACGACATCTCCTCCACCGACCGCACCTTCGGCTTCGACACCGCCGTCGGCGTCGCCACCGAGGCCATCGACCGGCTGAAGACCACCGCCGAGTCGCACCAGCGCGTCATGGTCGTCGAGGTCATGGGCCGCCACGCCGGCTGGATCGCCCTGGAGTCCGGCATGGCCGGCGGCGCCCACGGCATCTGCCTGCCGGAGCGCCCCTTCGACGTCGCCGACCTGGTCGCCATGGTCGAGGAACGCTTCGCCCGCGGCAAGAAGTTCGCCGTCATCTGCGTCGCCGAGGGCGCGCACCCCGCCGAGGGCTCCATGGACTACGCCAAGGGCGCCATAGACCAGTTCGGCCACGAGCGCTTCGCCGGCATCGGCACGAAGCTCGCCGCGGAGCTGGAGAAGCGCCTCGGCAAGGAGGCCCGCCCGGTCATCCTCGGCCACGTCCAGCGCGGCGGCACCCCCACCGCGTACGACCGCGTCCTCGCCACCCGCTTCGGCTGGCACGCGGTCGAGGCCGCCCACCGAGGCGACTTCGGCAAGATGACCGCACTGCGCGGCACGGACATCACGATGGTCCCGCTGGCGGACGCGGTCACCGAGCTCAAGCGAGTCCCCGAGAGCCGCATGGACGAGGCGGAGTCGGTCTTCTAGGACCGCTGCCTGTCGCAGACCTCGGACGCCGGTCGGGCTGGAATTCTCCAGCCGGGCCGGCGTTCGTGTTTGCAGGGTCCGGGTTCAGCTCGGGTCGGAGTGGGCTTCGCTCCAGTGCTGCCGCAGATCCCGGTCGGCTGCGGTCGCTTCGTCGTACTCGCCGCAGCGGAGCGCGGCGGCGCGGGCGAGGGTGAGCCGTGCGCAGGTCAGACACCAGGTGCCGGCGGTCGTCATGGGCTCACCCGGTGCGCGTCGTAGTAGTGCCGCACCGCCTGTTGAGCGAAGGCGGCTCCGGCGGCGGCATCCCGTCCGGCCCGGGCCCTGGCGCGGGCCTCGTCCAGCCACCCGCAAGTGCGGCACCTCCTGGCATCCCCCTTGACGATCGCGTACGGACCGGCGGAAGCATGCGCGACGGCGATCACGCTCGGCTCCCGGTGCCGCGCTTGTTGGCCTCGCGGACCTTGTCGCGGAGAGCGGCGTCGCGCTTCTCCGTGGCGGAGGTGTCGTTCATGTCGTGTCCTTCCTCATCCGGTCTTCGGGCGGCTCGGGCGGCTCGCCTCGGATGGCGCAGGGCCATCGTCGACTGCCAAGAAGGACGTATCGGCCTTGAATCCGGGACAGTTGGGCGGATTCGGCGCTAGCGTGGAAGACGTCCCAAACGTCTGGAAGCTGGGTCTTGAACACTGCTCTGCGGTCGGCTATGGCCGATGCCGGTCTCACCCCTCGCAAGCTGGCGATGAGAGTCGGGGTGTCCGGCAAGACCGTGGAGCGGTGGCTGAACGACGCGGAGTTGATCCCGCACCGGAAGAACCGCCAAGACGCCTGCGCCGAGCTGGGAGTTGACGAAGAGATGCTGTGGCCGAAATCCGTGAAGGATCGCATCAAGACCGGTACGGACAGGGAGCTGGTCCACAGCTATCCCTATCGGTCCGCGTGTCCGTCCACGGTGTGGGGAGAGCTGGTCGAGAGCTCCGCTCAGGATCTTTTCTTCGCCGGATACACGAATTACTTCCTCTGGCTCGACCAGCCCGACTTCGTCGGCACTCTGCGCCGCAAGGCAGGCAAGGGATGCCGGGTGCGCTTCCTCCTGGGCGACCCGGAAGGAGACGTCACGCGCCAGCGCGAGCAGCACGAGGACGTCGCGTTGACGGTTTCCACGCGCATCAGGATCACCTTGGAGCATTTGGGGAAGCTGGGCGGTGAGGACGGCGTCGAAGCCCGCTTCTCCGCTCCCGCGGACGCGGTCAATCACGTCTCGCTTTCCGTCTTCCGCTTTGATGACCAGCTCTTGGTGACCCCACACCTCGCCCGGCTCGCCGGGCATGATTCCCCGCTGCTGCACTTGCGCCGCCAAGGTGACGGCGGGCTGTTCTCCCGATTCACGGAACATGCCGAGGAGTTGTGGGGGCGGGGCGTGCCGGTGGGGAGCCACGCGGGGCGTTAAGTGCTTACGTCCGGGCACCGCCGGTGGGCTCGAATGCTGCTGGGGGCAGCGTGTGTAGCCCGCCGACTCACAGTACAGAAACTACTACCTAATGAGGACTAACTAAACGTGATCGATCGCAAGGAAGCTCAGGAGCGAGCAGCACGGTTCCTGTCCGAGCGGAGCCAGACTTGGACGTCCAGCGACGTCCGGCTCGATCTGGAGTACTGCTTCATCGAGGGCGGCCGGTTCATCGCGCCATACGACGGCATCGGGTTCCTCGATCATGGCGACGAGCGTGCCCGGCTCGGCGGCAACATGCCGATCTACGTCGACCTCAACACGGGAGAGTGCGGCTTCATCACCATGGCTGACGTGGACGACTTCGCGGCCCGAGGGCGGCTGCTCTGACGGCATGAGTCTCGGATGAGGCGTGGTGCCCGGGCTCGGTAGCGGCCGGGCACCACGTGATGGCGTCCCCGCCCGGCGCCGGTACCGGACCTCCGGGAGGGATACGCCGTCGTCTTCGCCACGAGATGTTCTCCGAGTACGTCTGCGGCACGACGCCCGCCTGCGCGGTCTGCCCGCCGTCACCCTTGTCGCCGAGACGGCGGGGCTGTCGGAGGCGGTCATTCCCGTACGGTCAACATCTCGGCACCATAGGGAGCTTCAGCGTGAAGCGCGCCCCCCTTTCGCTGTCGGTGATGGACAGCGTCGCGCCGTGGGCCGTCGCTATGCGGTGGGCTATGGCCAGGCCCAGGCCCGTGCCGCCCGTTTCGCGGGTGCGGGCGTCGTCCAGGCGGGTGAAGCGTTCGAAGACGCGGCGGCGGTCGGCCGGGGCGATGCCCGGGCCGTCGTCCTGGACATGCAGTTCCGTGCGGGCGACGATCACCGTGACGGTGGTGGCGGCGTGCCGCTCGGCGTTGTCGAGGAGGTTGGCGAGCAGGCGGGCCAGCAGGCCGCGGTGACCGTCGACTACCACCGGCGAGGGGTCCGCTTCCACCCGCAGCCTCAGACGGGCGGGTGTTCTGCGGCGCCGGGTCTCGTCGTGGACGAGCGCGACGAGATCGAACCGTTCCGTGCCCGGCAGTGCCGCGTCCAGCCGCGCGAGCAGCAGCAGATCCGTGGTGAGCTGCTCCAGGCGCCGGGCGTCGCCCAGGGCTCCCTGGGCCACCGCGGTCCACTCCACCGTTCCGGGATGCGCGAGCGCGATCTCCAGCTCCGCCCGCAACGCGGCCAGCGGGCTGCGGAGTTCGTGCGAGGCGTCGCTGACGAACGCGCGCTGCCGGTCCACCGACGACTGCAGGCGCTCCAGGGTGCTGTTCATGGTCTCGGCGAGGCGGGCCACCTCGTCCCTGGTCCGGGGCACGGGCACCCGCCGGTCCAGGTGGCCGGCGCTGAGCTCGGCGAACTGGATGCGGATGGCCTCCACCGGGCGCAGTACCCGCCCGGCCGCGAACCACGCGACGCCGGCCACGGCCGCGGTGCCCACGAGCACGCAGCCGGCGAGGGCCAGGACGTCGTCGTTCAGCCGGTTCTGTTCGTAGCGCAGCGGGTTGGAGGCGACCAGGAGCGGGTTGGTGTACGTCTCGCTCTGCCCGTTCACCATCGCGTACAACGGGCGCCTGCTCGCGGGGTCCGTCCACGGCCACAGCGACAGCAGGGAGCCGCTCAGCGGGGGTTGCGTGTGCGGGTTCAGGGCGGCCCGCCCCGGGTAGATCTGGTCGGAGACCTCCAGACGCCCGTCCCGGCCGAGCGCCTTCGCCAGGGCGGGGATGTCGGTGCGCAGGTCCGAGGAGGAGTCGAAGGCCAGCGGGCTCGCCTCGCGCACCGACTCGTCCAGGTACTGCCGTCCCGCGCGGATCAGGTCGTCGCGCGCCGCCAGCGCGACCGTCACCGCGCCGAGTGTGAAGGGGATCAGCGCGCAGATCGCGGCGAGCCAGGTCACGCGCCCGCGTATCGACCCCTTCCGCCGCCGCGGCCGCCTCATGGCTCGGTGCCCTCGTCGGCCAGCCGGTAGCCGACCCCGCGGACGGTGCGGATGGTGTGCCGCCCGAACGGCGCGTCGATCTTGCGGCGCAGGGCGCTGACGTACACCTCCACGATGTTCACATCGCCCTGGAACGCCTCGTCCCAGACATGTTCGAGCACCTCGTGCTTGGCGACGACCTCGCCGTCGCGCCGCGCGAGATATTCCAGCACCGCGAACTCCCGCGGGGTGAGCGCCAGATCCGCCCCGCCCCGGCGGCAGCGCCGCCGCGCGGGATCGATCTCCAGATCACCGACGCACAGCGTCGTGGGCCGCTCCGGCCGGCCACGGCGCACGAGCGCGCGCAGCCGGGCGACCAGCGCGATGTACGAGAACGGCTTGGTGACGTAGTCGTCCGCCCCCGTGTCCAGCCCCTCCGCCTCGTCGTACTCGCCGTCCTTGGCGGTGAGCATCAGCACCGGCGTCCAGACCCCGGCCGCCCGCAGCCGGGCGCAGACGTGGTACCCGTTCATCCCGGGCAGCATGACATCCAGCACGACCACGTCGTAGGCGCCCTCGACGGCCAGGTGCAGCCCCTCGCGTCCGTCGTGCGCGACCTCGACCGCGAAGCCCTCGGCGATCAGCCCCCGGCGCAGCAGCTCGGCGAGCCGGCGGTCGTCCTCCACCACCAATATGTGCATGGCAACAGCATGGCTCAACGTCAAATCGCTGTGCCTGAAGGGGATTTCAGCAATCTTCAGCTTTCCTTCAGCCGCTCGGTGCCAGCATGTCCCGCGTACCACCGGCGCGGCCCGGCGGCGTTCGGGGGGAGGGCCCGTGCGCGAGAGGCGCCCGGGCCCGAGTCGCGGGCCGTGCCGCCCTTGTCATGGGTGTGTCGCCGGGGCGGGAACATCCCGGCGCGGTCCGGCGCTCTTGTCAGCACATCCGTTGACGGGAGTTCTCATGACGATTCTGGTGACCGGCGCGCGCGGGCGTGTGAGCGCGGCCGTACGGAGCGAACTGACGGAGCGCGGCGCGGCCGTGCGGGCCGCCGGGCGGCAGCCCGAAGGGGATGCCGTGCGGCTCGACCTCGCCGAGCCCGGGACGTTCAAGGCCGCTCTCGACGGGGTGCGCAAGGTGTTCCTGTACGCGGAGCCCTCCGGGATCGGCGCGTTCCTCGATGCCGCGCGCGCCGCGGGCGTGGAGCACATCGTGCTGCTGTCCTCGCTGTCGGCGGGGGAGAAGGACCCGGAGTCGAACGTGATCGGGGCGTTCCACGTCGCCGCGGAGCGGGCGCTGACCGCGTCGGGGATCGACTGGACGCTCGTACGACCCGGCAGCTTCGCCACGAACGCGCTCCAGTGGGCGCCCTCGATCCGCGCGGAGGGCGTGGTGCCGTCCGCTTTCCCCGGCACGCACAACGCGCCCGTGCACGAGCGGGACATCGCCGCGGTCGCGGTCCGGGCGCTGCTCGACGACGCGCACCGCGGGGCGACCTATCACCTGACCGGGCCCGAGTCGCTCAGCGAGGAGCAGATGACCGGGCTCGTCGCGCGCGCCATCGGCAAACCCGTCCGCATCGAGCCGATCAGCCGCGAGGAGGAGCTCGCGCGTCTGACACGGTTCGCCGGCCCCGCCATCGCCGAGACCCTGATCGCGTACCGCGCCGAGTACGACGGAGTTCCCGCCGCGGTGCGCGACGGCGTGCGCGAGGTCACCGGGCGGCCCGCCGTCCCCTTCGCGCGGTGGGCGCAGGAGCACGCGGCCGACTTCCGGTGACCTCGCCGGCCTGATCACCTCCGCTTCAGCAGCTCTACGATCCCCGTCACGTCCTCGTGGCCGTGGCCGTCCGCCACCCGGCGCGACAGCAGCGGCCCCAGGGGGGCCAGGAGTTCGGGGCTGAGGCCCTGGGACTCGGCGGTCTCCAGGAGGTTGGTGAAGGCCGTCGCCTGCATGGCGATGTTCGAGACGACGCCGGGGTGCCGTTGGTGAGGTTGACCAGCGTGCGGCCGGAGAGCTCGGCCGCGACCGGGTCCAGGGCCTGGTGCACCGAGTCGTGGTCGAGGAGGCAGGCGACGACCAGCTCGCTCGCCGTGACCGCCGAGGCGAGAGTGCCGGCGGCGCTCGCGCCCAGGGCGACGAGTGGCTCCGCCTTGGCGGGCGTGCGGTTCCACACGGTGGTCGGGAGGCCGCCCGCGACAAACGCGCCGGCCAGGGCCGTGCCCATGGCGCCCAGGCCGAGAACGGTGACGGGGGTCTTGCTCATGACAGGTGCTCCAGATGTCCGGTGATCGTGTGCTCGGCGCCTCGATCAGGCTCGCCGACGGCGCGTCCCGCCTCAAGTACGCACAAAAAAGTGGGTACTAACCGGGAGGTACGTCCAGCCGTCGCGTACGGAGGCGCCATGCCACCCCCGCTCAGCCGCCGCACCCGCCAACGACTCGCCGCGGACGCCGCGTTGCTCACGGTCGCCGTCGCGTTCGCCGTACCGCTCGTCTGGCTGGTCCTCGCGTCCGTCGACGACGGGGCCGGGCTGCGGGTGCGGGTCCCGGACAGACCCACCTCGGCCAACTTCTCGGCGGTGCTGACCGAGGAGATCACCTTCCGGCCGATGCTCAACAGCCTGCTCCTGTGCGGCACCGCCACAGCGCTCACCATGGTGTGCGCGGCGCTCGCCGCCTATCCGCTGTCGCGCTTCCGGTCGCGCTTCAGCCGGCCGTACCTGCTGACCGTGCTGTTCACGACCTGCCTGCCGATCACGGCGGTCATGGTGCCGGTCTACGGGCTGTTCGTACGGATCGACCTCATCGACACGGTCTACGGCACCGCCCTGTTCATGGCCGCCGCCCAACTGCCCTTCGCGATCTGGCTGATGAAGAACTTCATGGACGGCGTCCCGGCCGTCCTGGAGGAGGCCGCCTGGACGGACGGCGCGAGCCGCCTCCAGGCGCTGGTGCGCGTCATCCTGCCGCTGATGGGGCCCGGGGTGGCCGTCGTGGCGATCTACAGCTTCATCATGCTCTGGGGCAACTTCTTCGTGCCCTTCATGCTGCTGCTCTCGCCCGACCAACTCCCGGCGTCCGTCAGCATCTTCACGTTCTTCGGCAACTACGACCAGGTGGCGTACGGGCAGCTCGCCGCGTTCTCGATCCTCTACTCGACGCCGGTGATCCTGCTCTACACGCTGATCTCGCGGCGGCTCGGCGGCGGCTTCGCGCTGGGCGGGGCGGTCAAGGGCTGAGCGGCTGAGGGCGGCGGACACAGAAGAACCCCGCCGTCTGTCCGCTGACGGCGGGGCGCCCCTCCGGTGAGGAAACCGGCCCTGGATGTCCCCCGTGGATCCAGGGCCGCGCCCGAGCGCGACGACGGGCCTGTCCCGAAAGAGCTGTGGGAGGGACCCTCGCCTTGACTGCGGACAAGCTGAACGGTACTAACGGGGCCACCTGTCGGCTACTCGTCAAACGCGGCTCCTGGCCGGAGAACGCGGGACTCCCGAGGAACGCCTGATGACCGAACCACGAGTGGGGCCCGAGGCCCCCGGCAACATGCGCACGCTCGTACTCAGCAACGATCTCGACCAGACCCGCGAGATCATCAGCTCCGCCTACAGCCCCTACCAGCTCAGTGTTCTCGGCGACCCCAAGGAGTTCTCCGCGTGGTACGCCGAGGGCAGCTTCCCCGGTGTCACCGTGTCCGGCCTCCAGTACGGTGCCGAGACCCTGGTGGCGCCGCAGCCGCTCGACTCCTACCTCCTCGTCTGCAAGCTCGTCCGGGGCCAGGTGAAGGTGATCTCCCCCGGGCGGGACGAGCGGGTCGTGGGGACCGGCGAGACGTATGTGCTCGACCCCTACCGTCAGTTCCAGGTGCACTGGGCGCCCGGCGCGCGGATGACGACCCTCCGCCTCTCCCGGGAGACCGTGGAGCAGGCCGCCGCCGACACGCTCGGCGTGGAGGGCCCGTTACGCGCCCGCTTCGGCCTCGGCGGCCCCGTCTCCCCCGGCGCGGCCCGCAGCTGGGCCGGCATCTCCAACGCCGTGCACCGCGAGATCCTCGGCGAGGGCATCGCCCGCACGAGCCCGCTGATCGCCGCCCACCTGACCCAGATGACCGCCGCCCTGCTCATGGAGTCCTACCGGCTGGTCACCGACGGCGTGGACGCCCAGCGCCCGGGCGTCGTCGGCCACGCGGCGGTACGCCGCGCCATGGCCCTCGCGGAGGAACGCCCCGACGAGCCGCTGACTCTCGCCGACCTCGCCCGCGCGGGGCGGGTCAGTCCCCGGGCTCTTCAGGAGGCGTTCCGTCGCCATGTCGACACGACTCCTCTCGGCTATCTCCGGGAGATCCGCTTGGGGCGGGCCCATGCGGATCTGTTGGCGGGGCGGGGGAGTGGGGTGACGGTGGCTGAGGTGGCTTATCGGTGGGGGTTCGGGAATTTAGGGCGATTTGCGGCGGTTTATCGTGAGCGGTTTGGGGTGGCGCCGTCTCGTACGTTGCGGGGGTGATCTTTGTCTGCGGGTTGTTTGTGGTTGGGGGTTCGCCGTTGTCGGGTGCGGGATGTTTGTGGCTGGGGTTCAAGTGGCCTCAATCGCCGGCCGGGCTGGTTTGTGGTGGGTGCCGGGGGTGGGACCTCCGGGCTGGGGACCTGGAACGCGGTGCGGTTGCCGTTTCGCGTATTGAGTGCCCCGAATTCGCACCGCGTTCCAGAACCCCACCCTCCAGCCCCACCCCCTCCCACCGGAGAGCAAGTGCGGGACGTATCCGCTTCAGGGTTCCCATTCAGCCCGTTGGGGGCACCTCCCAGCGTTAGCTGGGGGAGTTTGAGGACAACGCGCGAAGCGTGTTGCGGGGTCTGGGGCGCAGCCCCAGTTCCGGGTCGCGCAACGGTGTGGGGGGCTGGGGGCTCGCCCCCAGTTTCGGGAAGGGGCGGGTAGGGGAAAACGCCCGCCGCAGGCGCCGCCGCCCCCCTTCAGGATGACCGCCTACATCTCCGGTACTACGGCCGCCAATCGTTCTCGCCCTCCGGACCACCCCACGAACGAGCCGTACGGCTGAGGCCCACCCCACCCCCGCCACCCAGAATTGGAGGAGTTGATTCCGGCCATTGCGGGGCCCCGCGACCCGTACCCCCGCAATCCGGACCCCGTACCGTACCCACCCCCTCCGGAGGAGCCCCGTGTCGCACGCGGCCGCATTCCCCCTCGGCGCCCAGCCCGTCGCCCCCGTCACTCCCGCCCGCGTGGCCGCCCGTGCCACCGGCCTGAGCAAGATCTATGGGCAGGGGGAGACCGAGGTGCGCGCGCTGGACGCCGTCTCCGTGGAGTTCCGCCGCGGCGAGTTCACCGCGATCATGGGGCCCTCCGGGTCCGGCAAGTCGACGCTGATGCACTGCATGGCGGGGCTCGACTCGGTCTCCGCCGGTTCCGCGCGGATCGGTGACGTCGAGCTCGCGTCGCTCGGGGACCGGCAGCTGACCAGGCTCCGCCGGGACCGGATCGGCTTCGTCTTCCAGGCGTTCAATCTCCTCCCGACGCTGACCGCGCTGGAGAACATCACCCTGCCCATGGACATCGCGGGCCGTGAGCCGGACGCCCAGTGGCTCAACATGGTCGTCGACACCGTCGGCCTCTCCGGGCGGCTCGCGCACCGGCCGAGCCAGCTGTCCGGCGGCCAGCAGCAGCGCGTGGCCGTGGCCCGCGCGCTCGCCGCGCAGCCCGAGATCATCTTCGCGGACGAGCCGACCGGCAACCTCGACTCCCGCTCCGGCGCCGAACTCCTCGGCTTCCTCCAGGAGTCCGTGCGCGCCCTCCAGCAGACGGTCGTCATGGTCACCCACGACCCGGTCGCCGCCTCCTACGCCGACCGCGTGATCTTCCTCGCCGACGGCCGCTTCGTCGACGAGATGCGCGAGCCCACGGCGGAAGCGGTCCTGGGCCGCATGCGGCGTTTTCCCGGGGGGAACCCCCGGACCCCCGGATGCGAAGCCGGGGGCCGGACGAGCTGAGCGACGGCTCCCACCGCTCCGTACGCCACCCCTCCCGCTCCGGACCAGGACCGACCATGTTCCGCACCGCCCTGCGCAACCTCCTCGCGCATAAGACCCGGCTGATGATGACCGCGCTCGCGGTCCTCCTCGGCACCGCCTTCGTCTCCGGCACGCTCGTCTTCAGCGACTCCGTCGGCAGCGCGTTCCGCGCCAAGACGGCCAAGAGCCTCGACGACGTCGCCGTCTCCGTCACCCCCGGCCCGCCCCGCACCGGCTCCAAGGACGGTGCCCTCGACGCGCGGGTGGTCGACAAGGTCCGCGCGCTGCCCGGCGTCACCTCCGTACGTCCCTCGGTCGGCGGCGTCGTCACCGTCGCCGACCAGCACGACAACCCCGCGGGCAGCGAGTGGGGCAGCTCCGGCGCCAACTACGTACCGGGCAAGGACGGCAAGGACAGCCGCTATCCGCTGAAGTCCGGCCGTGGGCCCGCGGCCGCCGGTGAGATCGTCCTCGACACCGGGACCGCGGAGAAGACCGGCGCGAAGCTCGGCGACACCGTGCGGTTCGCGATCGACGGGCCGGTCATGACCAAGAAGCTGGTCGGCACGGTCGCCACGGACGATCCGCGGGTGGGCGCGGGCGGCAGCCTCGCGCTCTTCGACACCGCCACCGCGCAGAAGCTCTTCGGCAAGCCGGGCGAGTTCGGCGAACTCGTCGTCTCCGCCGCCCCCGGCAACGACCAGAACGCGCTGACCCGCGAGGTCAAGGCCGCCCTGCCCGCCGGCTTCGAGGCGCAGAGCGGCAAGGAGCTGGCCGCGCAGCAGGCCAAGGCCATCGATCGGGAGACCAGCTCGATCCGGAAGACGCTCCTTGTCTTCGCCGGGATCTCGCTGTTCGTCGGCGTCTTCATCATCGCCAACACCTTCACCATGCTCATCGCCCAGCGCACCCGGGAGATCGCGCTGCTGCGCGCGGTGGGCGCCTCGCGCCGTCAGGTCGTACGAGCCGTGCTGGTCGAAGCGGGGCTGCTGGGGCTGGTCGCCTCCGCCGCGGGCTTCCTCCTCGGCCTCGGCATAGCCGTCGGCCTGCGGTCGGTGCTGAATGCGGGCGGCGCCGAACTCCCCGACGGGCCCCTCGTCGTGGAGCCCACCGCCGTCGCGTCCGCCCTCGGCGTCGGTGTCCTGGTGACCGTCCTCGCCGCGTGGCTGCCCTCCCGCAAGGCCGCGCGGATCGCGCCGGTCGAGGCCCTCGCCGCCGTCGCCCAGGCGCCCGCGACACGCGGCCTCGTCGTCCGCAACTCCATCGGCGCCGTCCTCACCGCCCTCGGCGTTGCCGCCATGCTGCACGTCACCACCCTGCGCGACAGCGGCGGACTGACCATCGCCATGGCGGGCTCCGCGCTCACCCTCGCGGGTGTGATCGTGCTGGCGCCGCTGCTCTCCCGCCCGTTCGTCGCCCTCTTCGGCAAGGTGACCGGCCGGCTGACCGGCGTCAGCGGCAAGCTCGCCAAGGAGAACGCGCTGCGCAACCCGCGCCGCACCGCCGCGACCGCCTCCGCGCTGATGATCGGCCTCACCCTGATCACGGGCCTGACGGTGACCGCCGTCTCGGCCGATCAGGGCGTGGACCGGATGAGCCGGCAGGACTTGACCGCCGACTACAAGGTCAGCTCCACCAGCTACCTCGGCCTCTCGCCCGACGTGGCCGAGAAGCTCGCCGGACAGCCCGGCGTCGCCGCCGCGGTCCCGCTGCGCATGACCGGCTTTCAGTCGGACGGCGAGCCCACCGGCATCCAGACCGGCGACCTCGCCGCCCTCGGCAAGATCACCGACCTGCGCGTGACCAGCGGCTCCCTCGCGGACGTGCGCGGCAAGGACACCGTCGCCGTCTCCCAGCCGTACGCCGAGAAGCACGGCCTGAGGATCGGCTCCACCCTGCCGATGGACTTCTACCGCGGCGGCACCGCGAAGCCGCGCGTCGTCGCGGTCTACGCCGAGAACGACGTACTCGTCGAGACCCTCGCCGCCCCCGCCCTCGTCGACCCGCTCCTCGACCGCGTGCGCGACGACGCCGTCTACCTCAAGGCCGCCCCCGGCCAGGCGGCCGAGCTGCCCGCCGAGGTCAAGAAGACGATGGGCGGCAACCCCATCATCAAGGTCGAGAGCCAGGACGACCTGCGCCGCGAGTCCGCGGGGAGCATCGACTCGGTCCTCTACATGCTCTACGGGCTGCTCGGTATGGCCGTCGTCATCGCCGTCATCGGCGTCGTCAACACCCTGGCCATGTCGGTCTTCGAGCGCACCCGGGAGATCGGCATGCTCCGCGCGATCGGCCTCGCCCGCACCGGCGTCAAGCGGATGGTCCGCCTGGAGTCCGTCATGATCGCGATGTTCGGCGCGGTCCTGGGCGTGGCCGTAGGCATCTTCCTCGCCTGGTCCGGCGGCCACCTCCTCCGCTCGTCCTTCCCCACGTACGAGATGGTCGTGCCGTGGGCTCGGATCGCGATCTTCCTGCTGCTGGCACTGGCGGTGGGCGTCCTGGCGGCGGTGTGGCCGGCGCGGCGGGCTGCGCGGCTGGATGTGCTGGAGTCGATCGGGTCGCAGTGATCCGATTCCTTACGGGACCGGGGCCCGCACCCTCCAGGGGGTGCGGGCCCCGGGCCCGTACGCGGAGGCTGCTCAGTGGAAGCCGAGCATGCCGGGAGAGTTGATGTCGACCGTGACCACACCGGGCGGATACGCGGCCTCCCGCGACCATCCTCCTCCTGGCCGGAGCAGGCGCTCTGGCCTCAGGCCGCCTGGAGGACCCGGGCCCGCTCGTTGAAGTCGGCTACAAGAGGGTGCTTGCCGAAGGGGATCATGCGCCGTTGTAGATCCTGGACGGCTTCCACACTGCGGGACGACTTCACCCGGCGAGCGAGGTCGAGCGTCCGGACGCCCGCCGCGTGAGCGGCTTCGAGGTCTCGGCGTTGCAAGTGGGTTACAGCAAGGGCCGCTTGGGACATGGCACCGCGGCGAGCCCGGTTCTGCTTGCGGGCGTGCGTGATCGATGCGCGGGCGTGCTCCTCGGCGTGCTCCGGCTGGTCGATGTCGCGGAAGGCGTTGGCCCACTCGCCGCCGAGGTACGCGGGATCGATGAACTTGGCCCACTCGGGTTCGTTGGCCGTGTCGACCTTGGTGAAGTTCTGTTCTGCCTGGTTGATGGCGTGCACAGTGGCCTTCTTGTCGCCGAGGACGGCGTGGGCCCTGGCTTCGAGCGTCCAGAGATCGGCGAGGCATGCGGGGGAGCTGGTATGGATCAGCCCCTGTCGGCCGGCTTGGGCGAGGCGCCTTCCCTCGTCAGGGTGCCCGAGCAGCGTCGCTTGGTCCGCCATGCCTGCCAGCACGTGAGCGCCGAGTGCCGGATCCTTGGACTCTTCGGCCAGGCGAAGCGCTTGGATCAAGTAGCGCTGTGCTGTGCCGTGTTCGCCGGAGTCGAAGGCCATCCAGCCCAGAAGGTAGGTCTGCTCAGCCGCTGCTGAGCACAGCGCGTGCCGCACTTCTTCGGTGTGGGTCCGGCGCAGCAGCGGGTAGACGTGCTGGTTCATGTAGGCCGTGAGCGCGAGGCGACCCGAACCTCCGCCCTGGAAGATGTCCATTTCTTGGAACGCGCCGAACATGTTCTTCACGGCCGTCACGTCTTCGAGCTGGACTTGCCGTCCGGGTTCGGGTTGCTGGTCAAGGGTGTTGAGGAGCCAGTCACGGGACGGCCCCACTGCTGCGACCGCCGCGAAGGGTGCCCCCGCGAGGAAACTCCGCCTGTCCACGTCCGCTCTCCCTAGCTCTGTGACAGCTTCGACCGTCACGGCCCACGATGAGCTGTAGACGAGCGCCCGGTCAATGTCCGGTGATTCGCCCAACCCGAGGTCGTAGGTCGTGACTCGATACCCGAAGCGCGCCGAGAAGAGGTCGGCGAGGATGGCCGGCACGGGGTGCCGGGGTACCTCCCCGAGGGTCACCCAGCGTCGGACGCTGGACGTGTCGGTGGAGATGTGGGGGTGCCCCCACTCTGCCGCGAGGGATCGAACCTGGCGGGCAACTTCACCCTTCGACCACCCCGAACGACTGATCCAGTCGGCGAGCTTCGCGTTCGAATTCTTCACTGCGACCGTCCACAAGATCGACAGGCGTGGTGGATTCACCACGATTCACCACTACTCCGGAAGCTACCCGCTGAAGGGCGCCGGATGTTGGCTATGCGTGCGACAGGAAGCGAACGCGGAGGCTGGCGATATGAGCAGCAGACGGTACGCGGTAGACACCCGGACGAACAAGCTCGGGGAGCGTATGGGCAGTGAAGGCCCGTACGTACAACTGCGACCGGTCGGCGGCAGGGAGTGGGACTGCCCGCCGGGCAAGCTGCGCGAGCCCACGGAGGCTGAGTTGAAGAAGGCGGCGGTCCTGGGCACCCGAGTGGGTGGGCGGAAGTCGTGAGCACCCGCAGCGTGATGCGGCACGTGAAGCACGTCATCCGTACGCACCCACAGAGTGAGGTCACCGTGACGGCCTACTGTCTGAACGCTGCTTGCGGATGGACGTTGGCCCCCACGGCGGACCTGGCGGCGGCCGACGAGCAAATGATGGCCCATGCGGGCAAGGAGGGGCAGGGGCACCGGACGTTCGCCCGGACCCTCGAAGACGTGGCCCTCGCGAGCCGCCTGGAGCTGAACAAGGGCCAGCAGGAGGCTCCGCCGCTTCCAGTACACGACGAGGAGCCGCGGCACGAACGCGCGGCCCACTGAGACCCCCGCCCGGTCGCACGCCCTCATACCCGTGAAGCGGAGACGGCCGGGCGGGTCGCACAGTCCATCAACCCAACTGCGAAGGAGTGACCATGGGAAATCGTGGCGGAGGTTCCGGAGACGGGCAGGGCGGAAGCCAGCAGGACGACAGCAACAGCGGCGCCAAGCACGGTGGCGGCGGCTCCGATGAGGGCGGCAACACCTCTGACGGCTCCGGCCCCGCGACGGGTAAGTAGGCGGCGCACGTGACCACACGCACGGAGGGGGCGGGCCCTTCGGGGCTCGCCTCCGCGCTCGTAGAAGCGGGCGCTCTGACCTCTGACTGGCTGCCGACGTTCCGGGCAATCCCCCGCGAACTGTTCGTCCCCGACCGGATCTGGCCGGGCGTCGCGGACGGCACCCGACAGTCGGCGCTGGTCGACCGCACCAAGGACCCGGAAGCATGGCTCCGGGCGGTCTACTCCGACATACCGCTCACGACGCAGTGGGACGACGGCCGGCACACCGGGGACGCCCTGGGCACCACCCCGACGAGCTCCAGCTCCATGCCGCGCATGGTCTTTTCCATGCTGGCCGACCTCGACGTCCAGGAAGGCCAACGCGTCCTCGAAATCGGCACCGGCGTGCGACACGAGGTCGCACAATGCAAGTAGACGCGATAAGGAGGTTGGCTCTCTGAAGTAGCCAATATCGCTGTCTCAGGTCAG
>NZ_JBIRVR010000023.1:0-120595 GCF_044387105.1 Streptomyces sp. NPDC020379 | reverse complement strand
CTCGCCCTCGACGCCTACACCACCGCCCGCCACACCGGCTCCTTCCTCATCATCGACCCCGCCGACGGCACCACCCTCGCCGCCGGCATGGCCGGAACTGCCGAGTGACCCGTGCGTGAACACACCTTCCGTGTCACGGTCGTCGGGGCCGGTGCGGCCGGCACGCTGACGGCGACGCGGCTGCTGGAGGCGGCGCACGAGGCCGGGGCGCGGGTCGCCCTCACCCTCGTCGACCCCGCGCCCGGAACGGGCCAGGGCGTCGCGTACGCGACACAAGATTCGCGCCATCTCCTCAACGTGCCCGCGGGGCGGATGAGCGGCCACCCGGACCGGCCGGACGACTTCGTCCGCTGGCTCGCCGGTCACGGGTCCCGCACGGTCGGCGCAGGGGAGTTCGCGCCGCGGAGCGCGTACGGCGCCTATCTCGCGGCCGGGCTGGACGAGGCGGTGGCGCGGTACGGCGCCGGTGCCTTGCGCCGGGTGCGTGAACGGGCGGTCCGGCTGGCCGGCCCGGACGGGGACGCGACCCAGCGCATCGCCCTGAGCTCGGGCGCTGTCGTCGACGCCGACGCGGTCGTGCTGGCCCTCGGGGCCGGCGCCCCGGGGCTCGGCTGGGTCCCCGGACGCCTCCGCGGACATCAACACTTCGTGTCGGATCCCTGGCGGCCGGGCGCGCTCGACGGCGTCCCCGCCGACACCGACGTCCTCCTCGTCGGCACCGGTCTGACCGCCTGCGACCTGGCGCTGTCCCTCGCGCGGCCGGGGCGCACGGTGCACGCCGTGTCACGGCACGGCCTCGTTCCGTACGTCCACGCGGGGAAACCGGCCGCCTCCGGCCCGCTTCCCGGCCCTCCCGCCGCCGATCTGGCCGGATTGCGGCGGTGGTTGGCGGCGCGTGCCGCGTACCACCGCCGGGTGCACGGCGACTGGCGGCCGGCCGTCGACGAGCTGCGGCCGCACACCACCGCGCTGTGGCAGGGACTTCCGGCCACCGACCGCGACCGTTTCCTCAGCGAGGACCTGCGGCTGTGGGAGGTGCTGCGGCACCGGCTGCCGCCGCGGACGGCGGCAGCCCTCGACGCGGCCCGGCAGAGCGGTCAAGTGTCCGTCCGCGCAGGGGTTGTGGCGGACGCGGAGCCCTCGCCCGGAGGGGTGCGTGTGAGCTTCACCGACGGGGGTACGGGCTGCTTCGGAGCCGTCGTCAACTGCACCGGAGCGGAAGCCTCCGTGCGCAGGTCGGAGGACGCGTTGGTCAAGGACCTGCTCGCCACCGGAACCGCCCGTCCCGGCCCGCACGACCTGGGCCTCGACACCGCCCCGGACGGGCGGCTGGTCGCGGCGGACGGCGGTGCGCGGCGGCCGGTGTGGACGCTGGGCTCGCCGCGCCGCGGCAATCTATGGGAAACCACCGCTATTCCGGAGATCCGTGTGCAGGCCATCCAATTGGCGGATTCCTTAGCAAAAGAGTGCAGCCGGATCATTCGCTGAATACCGCCATTTAAAGACCTGTTTTTGGCTCCTGCGGGACGAGTCGGCACGGTCGGCTCGCTGGTGCTGCGATCAACACCTTCAGCCTCGACGTCAGCAAGAACCTCGCCACCTGTGGCGAGGGCGGTCTCTTCACCACCGACGACCGGCTGGCCCAGCGGACGTTGACGCTGCGGCAGTTCGGCGAGCTGATCATCCCGGGGCAGGGGGAGCAGCTCGTGCGGGGGTCACATGCTCGGCTTCGGCCACAAGCCGAACGCCATCCAGGCGGCCTTCACCCGCAGCCGGCTGGAGTGCCTCCCCGGGGAGACGAAAATCCGGGACGAGGACGTCCGGTACTTCCTGGGGCGGCTCTCCGCCCTGCCCGGCCTGTTCACCCCGGACGTCCCCGAGGGCCGCACGCGCGCCCGCCGCTTCCCGCGCTTCCGCGTCGACTCGGCCTCGCCCCCCGCGCTCGCCGGCCGGCTGTGCGCCGCGCTGATGCGTGCCGGCGCGCTGAGGGCGTGCCCGCCGGGCACTGCCGGATGATGTCGCTGCCGCAGCAGCGCCCTTCCAGGAGCAGCCCGGCTACGGCGGCTACCCGTGGCGGCTGCCCGGCGTCGAGCTGTGGCAATACCGCGCCGAGGACCAGAGCCGGCCACGCCGGACCGTCACCGAGGGCTCCTTCGCCATCCAGAAGGCCCATCTGTCGCCGGAGGCCCGGCCGCTGCTCGCCGCCTGCGCGGACGTCTTCGAGAAGTTCTGGCGGCACCGCGAGGTGTGGACGCGCCGCGCCACGTCCATGGAGCACCGCACGCTGTGGGAGAGGGCCGCGGAGATCGCCGAGGCCGAGCGGGCGGAGGCGGGGGCATCAGTGCCGCCGGCCCGCTACGAGACGAACTCGCCGCCATCTGGCAGGACGTCTAGACCACTGCGGAGGTCATGCACGTGCACGGTGCGTACGGGATGACGGAAGACAGCGACGCTCAACTGTTCTATTGTCGCGCCGCGGTGGAATCTCTCCGCCTGGGGTCATCCGCCGAGCTGCGGGGCGAGGTGGTACCGCAGCTCAAGGACCGGCTGACCGGCCTGGGGCATCCGCAGTCTGCATGAATTCCCCAGGTGGCTATGTGGAGGGAGGTGGAACCGTTGGACGAGCCCGTATGCAGCGGGACCAAGGAGCCCGGTGCGGTGGACGAACACGTCGGCACGCGTGAGCCGGTGGCGACAGGGGCCGACGGCGGGGACACCGGAGCCGGGGGCCAGGGCACGCACCGGGCGGAGTTCTGGGCGGGTGCGCGGGCCATGACCCCGTTCATGATCGGCGCGTTCCCCATGGGCATCATCGCCGGGGCCGCCGGGATCGCCGGTGGCATCGGCTGGGCGGGAACCGTCGCCATGGCCGCCGCGGTCAACTCCGGCACCGCGATGCTCGCCGGTCAGCAACTGCTCCGCGACGGGGTGGGCTGGCCGATCATCCTCCTCACCACCCTGGTGCTGAGCCTGCGGATGATGATCTACGCGATCATGCTCCGGCCGCACATGCGCGACCTGCCGCAGCGCTGGCGGGCGCTGCTGGCCTTTGGGCTGGTGGACGCGGTCTTCTTCGTCGTCATCGACAAGTTCAAGACGCTGACCGGCATCCGGGACCGGCAGTGGTACTTCCTCGGCGCGTCGATGGCGATGTTCGCCAACTGGATCACGTCCCTCGTCCTGGGCATGATCCTCGGCTCGGCCGTGCCGGACATCGCCCACCAGGGCCTCGAATTCCCCATGACGGCGATCTTCATCGCCATGATGGCGGGGGCGATGGTCAATTGGAAGGTGTGGGCCGCGGTGCTCGGCGCCGGAGCGCTCGCCCTGGCCGCGCACCCCCTGCCGTACAACCTCGGACTCGTCGTCGCCACGCTCGGCGGCGCGGCGATCGGCGCGGGCTGCGACACCTGGGAGAAGAAGCGCGCGAAGTCCACGGAGGGGGCCTGATGTTCCTGACCCTGCTCATCATCGGCATGGCCGCCTGCGCCTTCGCGACGCGCTACCTGCCCATCGTGCTGTTCCAGGACCGCGAACTGCCGGACGCGGTGAAGACCGCGCTGAACTACGTGCCGGGAGCGGTGCTCGCGGCCCTGGTCTTCCCCGAGGTCGTCACGCCCATGTACGAGGGCGGCGGGGAGTGGGCGGTCCCGACGCTGGTCGGCGGCATCGTCACCCTGATCGCGGGCCGCCTGGTCAAGAACTTCCTGGCGGTGGCGGCGATCGGTGTGGTGACGTTCTTCGTCCTGCGGCAGTTGCTGGGCGCTTAGGCGTCGGTGGCCGTGGGCGGCAGGATCGTCCAGGTGGGCATCACGGGCAAGCCGCCCCTGCTGGACCCCTTCCGTGACCGGCGCTATCTTTCCCGGCAACGTCGACGCCGCCACGGCCGCCCGGCTCGCCGAATCCACCGAACAGGCGCTGCGCGCGCTGGGGATGGCGTCCGGCATCGCCCACACCGAGTGCAAGCTCACCGCCGACGGCCCGCGCCTGATCGAGGTCAACGGCAGGCTGGGCGGTTTCATCGACGACACCGTCGGCAGGGCGACGGGCTTCCCGATGCTCCGTACGGCCCTCGACTGCGCCCTGGGACGACTCCCCGCGGACTTCACCGCACCGGCGCGTCAACGCATCGCCTTCCAGCGCTTCTTCGCCCCGCCGCTCGACGCCCGGGCGATCGTCTCCATGACGGGCGTCAAGGAAACGAAGGCCCTGCCGGGCGTCCGGCGCGTCGAGGTCGTCCGCCGCCCGGGGCAGCCGGTCGACTGGGCGTGAGGGCACCCAGGCGTTCGCCGCCATCGTCTACGGTGAGGCGCCCGACCACGAGGTGCTGGCGGAGCCCTTCGACGCGATCGACAAGACGCTGGTGGTCGCGTACGACCGCGGGTCCGGCTGACGCGGCGCCGGGGGTGCGCCACCCGACAGCAACGGGCACAGGAAGTCGGGTGCGGCAGGCCGCGGCCCTCCTAGCGTGAAGGTCGTAAGAGAGAAGGAGACCGGAGTGCTGGAGCAGCTCAATCAGGCCCTGGAGCACATAGAGGGCCGCCTCGGCCGGCGGATCGAGGGAGCGGAGCTGGCGCGGCTCGCGATGACGTCGGAGCACCACTTCCGCCGGATGTTCTCCGCGCTGGCGGGGATGCCGCTGTCGGAGTACATACGGCGCCGGCGGCTGACCGTCGCGGGAGCCGAAGTGCTCGCGGGGGAGCGGACGCTGCTGGAGATCGCGGTGCGCTACGGCTACACCTCGGGTGAGGCGTTCGCCCGCGCGTTCCGCGCCATGCACGGCGTCGGGCCCGGCGAGGCGCGCCGCACGGGTGCGGCGCTGCGCTCACAGCCCCGGATGTCCTTCCGGCTCGTCGTCGAAGGAAGCAGCAGCATGCGATACCGGATCGTGGAGAAGGAAGAGTTCCGTGTGGTCGGCAGGAAGGCCCGGGTGCCTCTGGTGTACGAGGGGGTGAACCCGGCCATCGCCGCGTTCATCAAGGGCATCGGCAAGGAGACGCGCCGGCGCATCCACTGCCTGTCCGACCAGCAGCCGGAGGGGATCGTCTCGGTCAGCGACCAGCTGTCCGAGGGCCGGGAGGAGGGATCCGAATTCGACTACTACCACGGCGCGGTGACGGGCGCGCCCACGCCCGAAGACATGGACGAGCTCGCCGTCCCAGCGGGCACGTGGGCCGTCTTCGAGGACTCGGGTCCTTTCCCGCAGTCGCTCCAGCACATGTGGCGGGACGTGTTCACGCAGTGGTTCCCCTCCAACCCGTACCGGAGCCGGCGGGGCCCCGAGATCCTGCGCACGCGGCTGTCGCAGGAGGGGACGCGGGCGGACGTGGAGCTGTGGATACCGGTGGAGCGCGACTGAGCGCGCACCCGCGGTAGGACGCACCAGACGGGCACCGCGCCTGCCGGCCGGGCAGGACGGTGCCCTTCCGCGTCGCGGAACCGCCGGTGCCACAACGTGGCACCATAGTGGCTCGCCATGGCGCCATCGATGTGCCATAGTAGTGCCATGGACCTCACGCCCTACGTCGACAACCTCCGGAACGAGCTCGCGGTCGCCGCGGACGCCGGTGGCGAGGAAGCCCGAGCCCTCGCCGACCGGCTCACCACGCCCCTGGAGTCCGCCGCCCGGCTGATGCTGCTGAACGCACTGTCCGCCGCGATGGCGGAGGTCACCGGCGATCTCGCGCCCGGCTCGGTCGACGTCCGGCTGCGCGGCCTCGACCCCGAGTTCGTGGTCACGGCCCCGCCCGCGCAGGAGCCGTACGAGCGGACAGACGAGCCGGCAGCCGCACCCGCGCCGGCCGCGGTCCCGGAGGGGGACGACGGCGCCACCGCGCGGATCAACTTCCGCCTTCCCGCGCACCTGAAGGCGAAGGCCGAGGAAGCCGCGGGCAAGGAGGGCCTCTCGGTCAACGCCTGGCTCGTACGGGCCGTGGCCACCGCCCTGGAAGGGGGCGGAAGGGCCCGCCCCGCCGCCCGCGGCCGCGCCGTGGGCGGCCAGGGATACACGGGCTGGGTCCGCTAGCCGGACCGGCACGGAGCACCACTTCTCAACGCCCCCGCCGGCCGCGGGGGTCACCACCCCCGCCGACCGCGGGGACGCACACGAGCCACGAGGACGGGACAGCCATGCCAACTTTCGACACACCTGACCCCATCGCCGTCATCCTCGAATTCGATGTCGGCATCGCCCGGATCACCGCGGGCAAGCGCACGGACACCGTCGTCGAGGTGCTGCCGGCCAACTCCGCCAAGGACGACGACGTACGGGTCGCCCAGCAGACCAAAGTCACCTTCGCGGGCGGCAAGTTGCTGGTGAAGGGCCCCAGGAAGCGCTCCGTGTTCGGCAGGAGCGGGGCGATCGAGCTGACCGTCGAGCTGCCGGCCGGATCGGACGTCCAGGGCTTCGCGCCCATGGCGGACCTCATCTGCGAGGGCGTCTTCGGGGACTGCCGGCTCAAGACCTCGCTCGGTGACATCCAGGTCGACCAGGCGGCCACCGTCAACCTCAGGACCAGCCACGGCGACATCCGCGTGGCCCGCGTGGCGGGTGACGCCGACATCGTCGGGGCGGGCCGGATCGAGATCGGCGAGATCGCCGGCGCGGCCTCGGTCAAGAACGGCAACGGCGACACGGAGATCGGCGAGATCGCCGGAGACCTGGTGGCGCGCTCGGCCAACGGCGCCATCTCGGTCGGCGTCGCACAGGGCGGGGTCGAGGCCAAGTCCGCCAACGGCGCCATCCGCGTCGGCGAGGTGGCACGCGGGAAGGTCACGCTCCAGGGCTCCACCGGCGACCTCGAGATCGGCATCCGGCGGTCCACCGCGGCCTGGCTCGACGTGAGCACCGGCGTCGGCACCGTGCGCAACTCCCTCGGCCCGGCCGAAGGCCCCGAGGACGGCGAGGAGACCGTCGAGGTGCACGCCCGCACCTCGGTCGGCGACATCGTGATCCACCGCGCCTGACCACCCGGCGCGCCCTCCCGGGGGCCTCTCCCGGCCCCCTTCCCACCGAAGGGATCCGACAGCCATGACGCTTCCTGCGGCGATCACCGCCACGGGACTGGTGAAGTCCTACGGCGACAAGAAAGTGCTCGACGGCATCGACCTGAGCATCGCCGAGGGCACGGTCTTCGCCCTCCTCGGCCCCAACGGCGCGGGCAAGACCACCACCGTGCAGATCCTCTCCACGCTCATCCCCGCCGACGCCGGTGAGGCGTACGTCGCGGGACACCACCTGACCCGCGAAGCGGACGCCGTGCGCACCGCGATCGGTGTCACCGGCCAGTTCTCCGCGGTGGACAACCTGCTCACCGCCGAGGAGAACCTGGCCCTCATGGCGGACCTGCATCACCTGGACCGCCGCGAAGGCCGGCGGCGCGCCGCCGAACTGCTGCGCCGCTTCGACCTGACCGACGTGGCCAGGAAGACCGCGAGCACCTTCTCGGGCGGCATGCGGCGCAAGCTCGACCTCGCCATGACGCTGGTCGGCGACCCGCGGGTCATCTTCCTCGACGAGCCGACCACCGGGCTCGACCCGCGCAGCCGGCGCACGATGTGGGAGATCATCCGCGGCCTGGTCACCGACGAGGGCGTGACCATCTTCCTGACGACGCAGTATCTGGAGGAGGCCGACCGACTCGCCGACCGCATCGCCGTCCTGGACCACGGGCGCCTCGTCGCCGAGGGCACCGCGGAAGAGCTCAAGCGCCGGATCCCCGGCGGCCACATCCAGCTGCGGTTCGCCGACCTCGGCGGACTCGACGCCGCGGCCACCCGCTTCGGCGCCGTGACGCGCGACGACGAGACGCTCACCCTGCGCGTCCCCAGCGACGGCAGCGTCCTCACGCTGCGCGCCGTCCTCGATGTCCTGGAGGCCGCCTCGATCGAGGCGGAGTCGCTCACCATGCACACCCCCGACCTCGACGACGTCTTCCTGACCCTGACCGGCAACTCCGCCAAGGAGGCGGTCCGATGAGTACGATCTCCTACGCCGTCAGCGACTCGATGACGATGCTGCGGCGCAACCTCAAGCACGCCCTGCGCTACCCCGCCATGACGGTCTCGGTCATCGCGATGCCGGTGGTCATGCTGCTGCTCTTCAACTACGTCTTCGGGGGCGCGCTCGGCGACGGCATAGGCGGCACCCCCACCGGCGGCAGCGCGTACATCGACTACGTCGCCCCCGGGATCATCCTGATGGCCGCGACCTCCGGTGCCCTGGCCACGGCGGTCGGCGTGTCCGTCGACATGACCGAGGGCATCGTCAACCGCTTCCGCACGATGGCGATCTCCCGTGCGTCCTTCCTGACCGGGCATGTCGTCGGCAGCGTGATCCAGACCATGGTCAGCGTCGCCGCCGTCATCGGTGTAGCGCTGCTCATGGGCTTCCGCCCCAGCGCGGGGCCGGCCGAGTGGGTCGCCGCCGTCGGCCTGCTCACACTGCTCATGTTCGCGCTCACCTGGTTGGCGGCCGCGATCGGCCTGGTCGCCAGGAACCCCGAGACGGCCAGCAACATCCCGCTGCCGTTCCAGTTCCTCCCCTTCGTGGGCAGTGCCATCGTCCCGCCGGAGTCCATGCCCACGGGGCTGCGCTGGTTCGCCGAGTACCAGCCGTTCACGCCGGTCATCGAGACGCTGCGCGGCCTGCTGATGGGCACGCACATAGGCAACAGCGGTATCGCGGCCGTCGCGTGGTGCCTCGGTCTGACGGCCGTCGGCTACTGGTGGGCGCGTTCGGTGTTCCGCCGGGTCAAGTGACCCGCAGGGGTGGAAAGGACCGTGAATGCTTCCTTCCGGACGGATGATCGATTAGTTTCGGTGGCCGGGGAGGACATCACGGTGCCCAACGGAAGCTTGCTCGCGGTCAGTGACCTGCACGTCGTCTACAAGGACAATCGCTCTCTCGTCGAACAGCTGCGGCCGAGAGCCGACGGCGACTGGCTGATCGTCGCCGGTGATGTCGCCGAGAAATACGCCGACATCGAGTGGGCACTCCGCCTCCTCGCCGGCCGCTTCGCCAAGGTCGTCTGGGCGCCGGGGAACCACGAGCTGTGGACCCACCCCAAGGACCCCGTCGACCTGCGCGGCGAGAAGCGCTATCTGCACCTCGTGGAGCTGTGCCGGAGCCTGGGCATCGCCACCCCGGAGGATCCCTATCCGGTCTGGCAGGGCGAGGGCGGCCCGGTGGCCGTGGCCCCGCTCTTCGTGCTCTACGACTATTCCTTCCGGGTGCCCGGCGCCGACACCAAGGAGGAGTCGCTGCGCCGCGCGTACGAGGCGGGAGTGGTCTGCGCCGACGAGCACTTCCTGCACCCGGACCCCTATCCGGGCCGCGACGACTGGTGCCGGGCGCGGGTGCGGTACACGGAGGAGAGGCTCGCCGCCGTCGACCCCGCCCACCGGACCGTGCTCGTCAACCACTGGCCGATGCTGCGGCACCCCACGGAGATCCTGCGCTACCCCGACTTCGCCCAGTGGTGCGGCACCGAGCTGACCGCCGACTGGCACCGGAGGTTCCGCGCGGCGGCCGTGGTCTACGGCCACCTGCACATCCCCCGCGTCACCTGGCACGACGGGGTCCGCTTCGAGGAGGTCTCGGTCGGCTATCCGCGCGAGTGGCGCCCCCGCCCTCCGCGTGAACCCCTGCGGCAGATCCTGCCCAGGCCGGCCGGCGAGCAGCGAGGAGCGGCCCGGTGATCGAGCGCATCCTGCCTTCCGAAACGGTCGCGGAGGAGAACTTCGGCCCGCTGCCCGACGATGTGGCGCACCTCCTCCTTCCCGAGGAGGCCGCCCACGTGGTGCGCGCGGTGCCCAAGCGGAAGGGCGAGTTCGCGACCGTACGGGTCTGCGCGCGCAAGGCCCTCGGACAGCTCGGCCTGGCGCCCGTGCCCCTGCTCCCCAACCGCCGCGGCGCTCCCGGCTGGCCCGCCGGCGTGGTCGGCAGCATGACCCACTGCGAGGGATACCGCGCGGCCGTCGTGGCGCGCGCGGCCGACGCCGTGTCCATAGGCATCGACGCCGAACCGGACGCTCCGCTGCCCGACGGTGTGCTCGACGCGATATCCCTCCCGGCCGAGCGGACGCGATTGGCCGAACTGGCCGCGCGGCGGCCCGAGGTGTCCTGGGACCGGATGCTCTTCAGCGCGAAGGAGAGCGTCTTCAAGACCTGGTATCCGCTCACGGCTCAGGAGCTCGACTTCAGCGAGGCGGAGCTCTCCTTCGACGCGGAGGGCGGGACGTTCTCGGCGCGCTTGCTGGTGCCGGGGCCTGTGGTCGGCGGATGCCGCCTGGAGGGTTTCACGGGGCGGTGGCTGGCGACTGAGGGGCTGGTCGTGACGGCGATAGCGCTGATGGCGGGTTCGCGATCCCCGGAGGGCGGGCTGAGGGAGTCTTCGGTGGGGTGCGTCTAGGGAGTGCGGGTCTTTCCCCAGCCGCGCCTCTCCCCGGCTGCGTTTCCCGCCCCTTCCCGGCTGCATTTGATGTGCGGCTCCGCCGCGTACGGGAGCGCGTGCCCCAGGCCCCCGAGCGCGAGTCCGTTGCCGCCTGCGGCGGGAGCGCCCTTCGGGCGCGTCCTCAATCGCCGGACGGGCTGGTTTTGGCTGATGTGGGTGCGTAGTTCAGCCTGTTGGGGGCACCTCTGCGGCCCCACGCGGCGGAGCCGCACAGCAGACGCAGCCGGGAAGAGCGGGAAGGGGCGGGGCCGGGGAAAAAAGATCAAGCCGAGTCCGCCGCATCCCCCACCGAATCCGCGCGAATCCCTCCGGAATCCGCCGCGCATGCCGTGTGTTCAGCCGCAGCCGCAGCCGCAGCCGCAGCCGCAGCCGCAGCCGCAGCCGCAGCAAATCCCGCCGCTGCCCGGCCGAATCCTCGTACGCCGAGCGGCCGTGCACGACCACATTGTTGTTGAGCAGCTGAAGATCGCCCGCCCGCAGCGTCATCTCCATACGGTTCTCGTCCCGCCCCGTGATGTCCTGGAACAACCGAAGAGCCCACTGTCCGATGTCACTCAGCGGAATCCCGGTCTTCGGAACCGCCGATTCGATGTAGTGGGTCATATAGAACCAGCAGCTCAACTCGCCGTCGAAGAAGCCGTATACGGGAGTGCGGTAATACGGAAGCTCCGATTCGCCCTCCTCCGTCCGGCGGTCGTACACGAAGCCGCGACAGTAGAGACCGAGCAGCTCGCGATGGTGGGTGAGCAGGTGGTTGGAGACGGTCATGGAGCTGGCGAGGGTGCTGACGCCGCCGCCCCGGCCCGCGCCGCGCAGGAGGCCCACGATGTCGGCGCTGCCGGTGTGGAAGGGCAGGGCGTCGTCGCGCGTGCGGTAGGCGCGGGTCCTGGGGTTGTCGAGGCCGCCCTCGCCGTAGTCCCTGACGTGCGCGATCAGTTCCCCGTCGGCGTTCCGCGAGACCGGGGTGCCCAGGTGCGGGGCGAGGCCCCAGTAGGCCGGCCGGGCGTCGTCCGGGGTCCAGTGTGCGGCGGGCAGTCCGCGCAGCACCGTGAATCCACGCCCGAATTCCAGTTCCTCGACGGCCCTTTTGAGAGTCTTGGTCGGTGTGGGGAGGGAAATCAGTGACCGTCGTGGCGGATAAGGGGAGTTCACGATTCCATACGGCGGTCAGTGCCGTGTCGAGCTCGCCCACCTCTTCCGGCGTGAGGGTCGCCACCTAGTCGTCCTCGCCGGTGAAGTCGGCGGACCGCCAGGCGCTCGGCCCGGTGACGGGTTCGGCGGGGATCTCGGTCAAACGGGCTCCACTCCGGCCGGAAGAAGCCGAATTCTCGTCGATCATGTGAGGAAGAAGGCGGTCGGGCAAGGGAGTTGATGCATCCCGCGCGGCGTGAACTCGATCACCTCCGCCTCCGATCCATGGCGTGGGCAGCTGTCCTCGTGGAAAGGTTTTCCCGAGGGCCACCGATTCCAAGTCCGTGCGGAGACAGTGCGACCGGCGACGCGCCGGCGTCGAGTCGACGACCGGCACAGCGACGGAGAAACAGTGACCAGGTCGAAGCGATTGCCCGTCCTCGTGACCGGCGCCGCCCTGCTCGGGGGCGTGCTGGCCGGCTGTGGTTCCGGTGGTGGATCTTCCGCTTCCGGCGGCACCGACACCCTGTCCGTCGGGCTCATCGCCGAGCCGGCGAGCCTGGACTTCACCACCACCGACGGCGCGGCGATCCCCCAGGCGCTGCTGGGCAGCGTCTACGAAGGGCTGGTCCGCCTCGACCAGCAAGGCAGGATCCAGCCGCAGCTCGCCGAGCGGTACGAGCGCTCCGACGACGGCCGGACGTACACCTTCCACCTCCGCCAGGGCGTGAAGTTCACCAACGGCGCCGACTTCACCGCCGACGACGTGGTGTTCTCGATCGACCGCGTCAAGAAGGACTGGAAGCTGAAGATCGCCCGCCAGATGGACGTGGTCGAGAAGGCGGAGAAGGCCGACGACCACACCGTCAAGGTCACGCTCGGCCGCCCCAGCAACGGCTGGCTGTTCTCGATGACCGAGCGCGTCGGCGCGATGTTCAGCCGCACGGGTGTGGGAGATCTCGCCAACCACCCCGTGGGCACCGGTCCGTTCGAGCTGGCCGAGCGGCGGCGCGGCGAGCGCATCGTGCTCGACCGCAACTCCTCCTACTGGGGGACCGCGCCCCAGCTGAGCAAGGTGACCCTGAAGTACTTCAAGGACGCCGGGGCGATGAACAACGCCATGCTCACCCACGGCATCGACGTCCTCGGCACGGTGCAGGCCCCCGAGTCCCTCTCCCGCTTCGCCGACACCAACCGCTTCCAGACCATCGAGGGCACCTCGACGGGCGAGGTGGTCCTGTCGATGAACAACGCCCGCGAGCCGTTCAAGGACAAGCGCGTCCGCCAGGCCGTGCGCTACGCCATCGACCACAAGGCGCTCGTCGACACCGCCCGCTCCGGCCACGGCAAGCTCATCGGCACCATGGCCACCCCCACCGACCCCTGGTACGAGGACCTCACCGGCGGCTATCCGTACGACCCGGCCAAGGCGAAGCAGCTCCTCAAGGACGCGGGCGCGGAGGGAAGGAGCCTGCGGCTGCGGGTGCCCAACCTGCCGTACGCCGTCTCCGCCGCACAGGTCGTGAAGTCCCAGCTCGACCAGGTCGGGCTGAAGACGGAGATCGAGCCGCTGGAGTTCCCCGCGCGCTGGCTGTCGGAGGTCTTCACCAAGGGCGACTACGACATGTCGATCATCGATCACGCCGAGCCGCGCGACCTGTGGACCTTCGCCGACAGCGGCTACTACTTCCACTACGACAACCCCGAGTTCGGCAGGCTGCTCAAGGAGGGCGACGCCGGGAAGCCGGCGGAGGAGACCGCCCGCTACCGCCAGGCGGCCCGGCTGCTGTCCGACGACGCGGCCGCCGACTGGCTGTATCTGATGCCCAACCTGATGGTCGCCGACAAGAACCTCACCGGCCTGCCGGTCAACCAGGTCGGCGAGGGCTTCGAGCTCACCGGTGTCCGCTGGGCCAAGAAGTGAGGCTGCTGCTGCGCAAGCTCGCCTCGCTGCTGATCAGCGCGGTGATCGCGAGCTTCGTGGTCTTCGCCTTCCTGGCCGTGCTGCCGGGCGACCCCGCCGAGGTGGCCCTCGGCACCAACGCCACGCCCGGCGCGGTGGCCGCACTGCGGCACGAATTCGGTACCGACCGGTCCCTGGCCGCGCAGTACCTCGACTGGGCCCAGGGGCTGCTGCACGGCGACTTCGGCACCTCCTATGTCACCCACGACCTCATCGGCCCCCGGATCACCGACCGCCTGGGCGTCACCTGCTGGCTGGCCCTGGGCGGCATGTGCGTCGCCGTGCTCCTCGCGCTGCCCGCCGGTGTGCTCGCCGCCGCCTGGCACCGCCGGGCCGCCGGGACGCTGCTGTCCGCGCTCAGCCAGGCGGGCATCGCCGTACCGGCCTTCCTCGCGGGCATCCTCCTCGTCTACGTCTTCGCGGTCCGGGCGGGCGCCCTGCCGGCGGGCGGCTACACCCCGCTCGCCGAGGACCCGGGCGCATGGGCGCGCCACCTCGTCCTGCCGTGCCTGTCGCTGGGCCTGGTGCAGGGCGCCGTCCTCACCCGCTATGTGCGCTCCGCCGTGCTGACCGTCCTGCACCAGGACTTCCTGCGCACCGCCCGCGCCAAGGGCAGGCGTCGCCGCGCCGCCCTGTGGCGGCACGGCCTGCCCAACGCGGCTGTCCCCGTGCTCACGGTGCTCGGCCTCCAGCTGAGCGCGGTGCTCGTCGGCGCCGTCGTCGTGGAGCGCGTCTTCGTCGTCCCCGGCCTCGGCGACCTGCTTCTCCAGGGCGTGGCCGACCGCGACCTGCTGTTGGTGCAGGGCGTGGTGACCGTCCTGGTGGTGGCGGTGCTCGTGGTGAACGTCGTGACCGACCTGCTCTACCACCTGCTCGACCCCAGGCTGCGGAGCCGCTGATGAGACACCGTGCCACGCTGACGGCCGGTGGCGCCCTGGTCGCCCTCGTCCTCGCCGCCGCGCTGCTCTCCCTGTTGTGGACCCCCTACGACCCCCTGCACGTCGACGCGGCCCACCGGCTGGCACCGCCCGGCGGCGGACATCCGCTGGGCACCGACCAGTTCGGCCGGGACGTCGCCAGCCGGCTGATGACCGGGGCCCGCACCACCGTCTTCGTGGGGGTGGTGGCCGTCGGCTTCGCGACGGTCCTCGGGGTGCCGATGGGCATCGCCGCCGGGATGTCCGAAGGATTCCTCGGGGCGCTGGTGATGCGGGTGAGCGACTTCCTGCTGGCCTTCCCCGCGCTGCTGCTGGCCATCATGCTGGCGGCCGTCTACGGCACCAGCACGCTCACCGCGATGACCGCCATCGGCATCGCCTCGGCGCCCGGCTTCGCCCGGGTGAGCCGGGCGGCCACACTGCGCGTCATGGCGGCCGAGTACATCGACGCGGCCCGGCTCGCCCGGCGTACCCGTGCGGCCATCGCCTGGCGGCACGTCCTGCCGAACATCCGGGACGTCGTCATCGTGCAGGTGTCCGTCGCCTTCGCCACCGCCGTGCTCGCCGAAGCCGCGCTGTCCTACCTGGGTCTCGGCACCCCGCCGCCCACGCCCTCCTGGGGACGCATGCTGCTGGAATCCCAGGAGCTGCTGTTCTCCAAGCCCGAGCTGTGCCTGTGGCCGGGGCTCGCCATCGCCGCCGCCGTCCTCGGCCTCAACCTTTTCGGTGACGGGCTGCGCGACCGCTTCGACCCCACGCTCGAAGGAGTCCGATGACCACCGCGCCCCTGCTGGAGGTCACCGGGCTGGGTGTGACCGCGGGCGGCGTGCCGCTCGTGCGCGACGTCTCCTTCTCCCTCGCGCGCGGGGAACGCCTCGGCGTCATCGGCGAGTCCGGCTCCGGCAAGACCCTCACCGCCCTCGCCCTGCTCGGCCTCCTCGACGACACCCTGCGGGCCACCGGCGGCGCCCGGCTGGACGGCGTGCCCTTCGACCTCGTGGGCGCCTGTGACCGCGACCTGTCGACCGTGCGCGGAAAGCTCGCCGGGATGGTCTTCCAGGAGCCGATGACCGCCCTCAACCCCGTGATGCGCGTCGGCCCGCAGATCGCGGAGACCCTGCGGCTGCACGGGTCCCGTGCGGAGCGGGCCGCGGCGCGGGACACGGCGGTGGGCCTCCTGGACCGCCTGCGGCTGCCCGATCCCGCCCGCGCGGCGCGCTCCTACCCCCACCAGCTCTCCGGTGGCCAGCGGCAGCGCGGCGTCCTCGGCATCGCCCTCGCCAACGACCCGGCCCTGCTGATCTGCGACGAACCGACCACGGCCCTCGACGTCACCGTGCAGAAGGACATCGTCGACCTGATCACCGGCCTGTCCGAGGAGCGCGGCACGGCGGTGCTCTACATCAGCCACGACCTCGCGCTCGTCGGCTCGGTGTGCCACCGCGTGCTGGTGATGTACGGAGGGCGCGTCGTGGAGAGCGGGCCCGTGCGGCGGGTGCTGTCCCGCCCGGCCCACCCGTACACCGAGGCCCTCCTCGCCGCGTGCGACCTCTCGCCCGGCGCCCGCCCGCGGGCGATCCCCGGGACCGTGCCCGCGCCCGGCGCGCTGCCGGAAGGCTGCGTCTTCCGGGACCGCTGCGCCTACGCGGACGACGCCTGTGCCGTACGCCCCGAACCCGTCGCGGACGCGGCGGGCGGCACCGTCGCCTGCTGGCACCCCCGCATCGGAAGCGCCCCGGCCGGGACCGTGCCGCCGTCGCCGGAGGCGCCCCGGGAGGCCGGGCGGGTGCTGCTCACCGCCCGGAACCTGACCCGCCGCTACGCCCGCCCGCGCGCCCGCCCCTTCGCGCCGCGCGCGTACGTCACCGCGCTGGAGGACGTCGGCCTGGAGCTGCGCGCCGGACGGCGCCTCGGCGTCGTGGGGGAGTCGGGCTCCGGGAAGACGACGCTGCTGCGCCTGCTCGCCGGGCTGGACCGGCCGACGTCGGGCACCGTGGAGGGCGCGGTGGAGGGCGCGGGCCGGGCGGCCCTCCAGGTCGTCTTCCAGGACCCCATGGGCTCGCTGGACCCGCGGATGCGCGTACGGGACATCGTCGCGGAGCCCTTGCGCGGCGCCGCCTCCGCCGGGCGGGTCGCGGAACTGCTCGCCGCGGTGGGCCTGCCCGCGGACGCGGCGGGCCGCTACCCCCACCAGTTCTCGGGCGGCCAGCGCCAGCGCGTCGCCATCGCCCGCGCGCTCGCCCCGGAACCCTCGGTGCTGCTGGCGGACGAGCCGGTGAGCGCGCTCGACGTCTCGGTGCGGGCACAGATCCTCGACGTGCTGAGGACGGTGACGGAGGAGCGGGGCATGGGGCTGTGCGTGGTGTCCCACGACCTGGGGGTGATCCGCTACCTGTGCGACGACGTGCTCGTGATGCGGCAGGGCCGGGTGGTGGAGCGGGGCCCGGTGGACGCGGTCTGGAACGACCCGCAGCACGCGTACACGAAGCAACTGCTGCGCGCGGTACCGGTGCTGGGGCGGAACCTCTCCGGCTGAGATCACGCCGATCCCGTGAGCGGGGAGGTCGGCACCCGGGCGCGGCTGTTGTCCTTGTCGGCCCCGCGCATGCTCGGGGCGAACGACCGCGCCCGGGTTGCCGCCGTCTCCCCAGATGATGTCGCCGCATCAGCAACCCAGTCAATCCTAAGAGTTGCCCCTACACCTTCAAGGAAAAGCTTAGGGTTGATCCATGACCCTCGACGACCTGAAGGTGTTCGTCATGGTGTGTGAGGCACGCAACCTCAGCGCCGTGGCGCGGGAGATGAAGTGCACGCAGTCCGCGGTGAGCCAGCACGTGCGCCGCCTGGAGAAGGAGGTCGGCCTCCCGCTGATGGAGCGCCGGCCGCGCGGCGTCGTGCCCACGCCGGCCGGCCGGATCCTCCGGCGCGCCGCCTCGGACAGCCTCACCGCGCTGTCCGAGGGCCTGCGGCTGCTCGACGAGCTGCGTACGGGCCACGGCGGTGGCGTCGTCATCGCCACCGGCGCCACGACGATCCGTAACTTCCTGGGCCCGGCCATCAAGGACTTCAGCCGCGCGTTCCCGGAGGTGGGCCTGGAGTTCCGCACCGAGCGCTCCAGCGGCCGCTGCCTGGACGTGCTGCGGGCCGGTTCCGTCGACCTGGCCTGGGTGACGATCACCCCCGGAGGTGACATCCAGGGCGTCGAGCAGCGGCCGGTCGCCAGCCTCGACTGGGTGCTGGCCGTACGGCCCGACGACCCGCTCGCGCAGGAGAGCGCGCTGCGCGCCGAGGACCTGGCCCGGACCCGGCTCATCCGGCCGCCCGCCGGCACGAGTTCGGGCCGGCAGGTGGAGCACTATCTGGGCGAACACGGCCTCCCGGCGCGCGCGACCACGACGCGGGCCACCGACTGGGACACCGCGCTGCTCCTCGCCGAACTCGGGCTGGGGCACGCGCTGATACCCGCGGTGCCGGGGCTGTTCGGCCAGGCCGGTGACGGCGTCCGGCTGATCCCCGTCAGCGGCATCCCGTCACTGGACGTGGGCTGGGCCGCCCGGCAGTGGTCGGCTCTCTCGCCCTCCGCCCGGGAGTTCGCGGACACGGTCACCCGGCACGTCGCCGACGCCTGACCCGTCCAGGGCGCACAGCGTCCCGTACGCGGCCTGCACGAAGGGGGCGAGCGGAGTGGGCGAGGTGTCGGCCAGGGCCGCGATCGCGCAGCCGGAGCGGGGCAGGAATCCGGCGAACGCGCTGAACCCCCGTGTGCCACCGGAGTGATGGAGCAGCGGTCGGCCGCCGCGCGGGCGGAGGTTCCACACGAGGCAGACACGGTGGCCGGTGCGGGGCAGGGCCAGCCGGGGGCGCTGCACGTCGGCGAGCGCGGTCCGGAGGCCGGGCGGTCCGGCGCGGTCGGGGTCGAGCAGGGCCAGCAGGCAGCGGAGCAGGTCGCGGGCGCTGGAGCGGAGGGCACCGGCGCCCGGCAGCCCGGGGACGAGCCAGGGCGGCCGCGGCCTGCCGTGCCAGTGGCCGGTGGCCTGGGGGCGGTACGGGTCGCAGTCGGTGTCGGACAGGCCGAGCGGCGCGAGGACGCGCTCGGTGAGGAGGTCCGCGTAGTCACCGCCCGCGGCGCGGGCCAGGACGTGACCCAGCAGCCCCACACCGTAGTTGGAGTAGCGCACCCGGGTGCCGGGCCGGTGGTGCAGCCGGGTGCGGGGGAGCGCGGCCATCAGGTCGGCGGAGGTGAAGGCGGCGTACGGATTGCTGAACCAGGCCGCGCGGGCCTCCCGGCCGATCAGCCCCGGCGGCAGCCGCGGCAGCCCCGAGGTGTGCGTGGCCAGGTGCAGCAGGGTGATCGGCGGACCGGGTACGACGTGTGGGAGATAGCGGTCCAGGGGATCGTCGTAGCGCACCTCCCCGCGGGCGACGAGCTCGGCGAGCAGCAGTGCCGTGAACGTCTTGGTCAGGGAGCCGACTTCGAAGCGTGTGCCGGGTTCGGCGGCCCCCCGGCACAGCAGCACGCACTCCTCGCCGCGCACCGCCGCGACGGCCACGGCACGCGCGCCGTCGGCGGCGCCCAACAGGGGCGTGAGAGCACGGTCGAGCGCCTCGCTCACGGCTCGCGCGCCGCGCGGGCGAGCGCGATGGAGCCCGCGACGGCGGTGACCACCACGGTGTGCTGGTGGTCCTTGAACCGCTGGTGGGGGTCGTCGTCCACGGGGTCGGCGTCCCGGGGCACGAAGCCGTCCTCGTGCTGGAGTGCGGCGATGGCTTCCCAGTCCGAGGGCTCGCAGTAGGGCTCGTCCAGGGAGGCGCCGACGATGAGCAGCTCCGCGACCAGGTCCCACTGCCCGACTTCGCGCCAGATGTCGATCCACACCGGCAGCCAGGTCCGTACGTACGCGGTGAGGTCCGGCGGCAGGCCGTGCGGGCGGCCGCCCCAGTCGGTGAGGTGGAAGACCGTGTGGGTCATCGCGTAGGCGGTGAACCAGTTGATCGCCCAGGGCTCCGGCGTGGCGCCCAGCCAGGTGGCGCGGGCGAGCGCGGCCCAGTCGGCGTCGTGGGCGAGCCCGGTGACACGGGCGGCGTTGGCGACGGCGAGCCGCCGGTTGGGCAGCAGCTCGACGCCGTCCACGGAGCGCAGCCGGGCGCGGTGGGCCAGCAGCCGGTCGAGGTCGGCGTGACGGTAGCCGCAGCGGACGAAGGGCGCGTACATCTCCAGCGGGTCGGTCATCAGGGTGTGCCGGAGCTGGCGCTCGTAGAGCATGTCGCCCTCGCGCAGCTGCTGCCAGGCGAAGTCCATCAGGGCTTGCGCGGCGATCAGTTGGCCGGGCCCGGCGACGCTGTCGCGCAGGATGAGGGAAGCGGCCAGAGCGGACTCGCCGAGCGGCTTGTAGACGCCGTCGGGATCGGTGAGTTCCTCGGTGGTGCCGGGTGGCAGGGCGCCGTGGGTGCGGTTGGCGTGCAGCCAGGACAGAGCCCGGTCGGCCATGCTGCGGGCCGCCGTGGCCACGGCTTCCGGAACCGTCATGTCCGTACCTCCTGCGTGCCCTGGTGGTGCCGTCCTTCGAGCAGGTGACGCGCGACGGCCAGGTCCAGGGCCGTCCGCGGGCTCTCGCCGCCCAGCAGCCGTACGTGTTCGAGCGCGAGCAGCGGTTCCAGCGGGAGCGGCACGCCCTCGTGGGCGAGCCACGCCAGCCAGCGGATCAGGCGCACCGCCGTGGGGAAGTCTCGGCGCAGGACGGAACGGGTGACGCCCCGGCTCAGCGGCAGGGCCGCGCCGCGGGCGGCGTCGTGCACCGGTCCTTCGAGGCCGGGGGTGGCGAGGGTCGCCAGCTGGGCCATGCGCACGGACCAGCGCTGCCAGTCCGCGGTGTCCGCGAGGGCGACGTCGCCCTCCGGCTGCGCGGCGTCCACGCACCAGGTGCCGTTCCCGCCCAGCCGGGCCAGCAGCTGTGCCGTCGCCCAGTCGCGCCAGGCGGCGGTCCGTTCGTCCACGGGGGCCGTGGGCCCGCTGCCCGGCAGCGGGAACGCCTCGAAGGAGCGGGCCACGGCGGCCGCGTCCTCGGCGTGGAAGGCCGCGCCGGCCAGGACGTACGGGGAGAAGGTGTCCGCACCGATCACCCGGATCGCGGCGAGGGCCGCCAGGGCGTCGGGGGCGCTGTCGATGTGGCGGGCGACGAGCGCCGTGCCCTTGGCGCCCCGAAGGGCACCAAGGACACGGATCGCCAGATCATCGGCCGCCGCGGCGAAATCCGCCCGCGAGCTCACTTGCCCTTCGGCTCCTTCGGCTCCTTGGGGGACAGGAGTGCCAGGAGGAGCAGAAAACCTCCGGCTTCGGGCGAGGGCAGTGGCGGATCGCTGACCGTGGCTTCCGGCTCCACCATCAGCGTGCCGATCGCGGCCGCCTCGGAGGGGGTTGCGACGAGTCGGAGGGTTTCTTGAGCGAGCATCATCGTCTCCTTGCAGCGGAATGTCATCACTTGTCCAGTGATGCCGGATTCGACTGTAAAAGGATCCGTGGGCATCCGCAGCTCGAGAGCAACCGGAAGAGGCAAACGGGGGACCGGGCGGGTACCCCCCGGAACCCCGTTATTGCGGGCAAAAAGGGAAGCGGCGAAGTAAAGGGGAAAAAGATGGTGGAGAGGGGGATGTTGTCGGTGATTCCATGAGAAATCCATCGTCCGGGTGAATCGCAGGGGCTTGTGTGTGGCGTGCTTGTCATTGCGGCATGGTCTGAAAATAGGCTGGCGCGCCATCGGCGGGGCCCTGGGCAAATGGGAGTGCTGCGATGACCACTTCGGACTCCGTGCGAACCTGTCCCTTCCGACACGACGAGGCTCTGGAACCGGACCCCTTCATGACGCGGATGCGGACGGAGGCTCCCGTCGCCCGGGTCCGCATGCCGTACGGCGAGGGCCGGTGCTGGCTGGTCACGAGCTACGACCACGTGCAGACGGTCACCTCGGACAGACGCTTCAGCCGGGCCGCGCTGGTCGGGATGGACTTCCCGCGGATCACCCCGGCGCCCATCGTCCAGGCCGAGGCGATCAACGTCATGGACCCTCCCGACCTCAACCGCGTGCGGAAGCTCATCGTCAAGGCGTTCACCACCAAGCAGGTGGAGGAGCTCAGACCCTGGACCCAGAAGACGGTCGACGCCCTGCTGGACGGCATGGAGGAGCACGGTGCCCCGGCCGACGTCGCCGACCACCTCGCGGGCCGGCTCCCGCTGATGACCATCTGCGAGCTGCTCGACATCCCCGAGCGGGACCGCAAGCAGCTGCGCGGCTGGGCGATGGCCATGATGTCCATGGCCGCGGAGGACAAGACCTCCGCGGCCGAGGCGAAGGCCGGCCTGCGGGCCTATTTCAGCGAGCTCGGCAAGGAGCGTCGGCGCAACCCCGGTGACGACCTGATCAGTTCACTCGCCACCGCGCGCATCGGCGACGAGATGCTCGACGAGAACGAGCTGGCGGTGCTCGCCATGCTGCTGGTCGTCACCGGACACGACACCACCACCTACGACATCAGCAACATCATCTACACCCTGCTCACCCACCCCAAGCACCTCTTGCAGCTGCAGGAGCGGCCCGAGCTTCTCCCGCAGGCCATCGAGGAGCTGCTGAGATTCATCCCGTTCCGCCAGGGCGTGGGCATCCCGCGGGTGGCCCTGGAGGACGTCGACCTCGACGGGACGACCATCAAGGCGGGCGACACGGTCCATGTGTCGTATCTGACCGCCAATCGCGACGAGATGGTCTACGAACACCCCGACGAGCTGGACTTCGAGCGCAAGGACCCCGCGGTCCACATGGCCTTCGGATACGGCAGTCACCACTGCCTGGGTTCCCACATGGCCCGCATGGTGCTCCAGGTCTCCATCGGCACCCTGCTCAACCGTTTTCCCGAACTGAGGCTGGCCGTACCGGCGGAGGAGGTGCAGTGGAACACCGTCTCCATCTGGCGTTATCCGCTCGCCCTGCCGGTCGCCTGGTAAGGAGCGGATCATGGCAACTCTGTGCAGGCCGTCCATCGCCGTCCCCGAGTACGTCATCACCCGGGAAGAAACCCTGGATCTCGCGCGCACGCTGCACGCGGACCACCCTCAGCTGGGCCTCGCCCTGCGGCTGATCGGCAACACCGGGGTGCAGACCCGGCACCTCGTGCAGCCCATCGAGGACACCCTCAAACACCCCGGCTTCACCGCCCGCAACGCCCTCTACGAGATCGAGGCCAAGTCCCGGGTGCCCGACGTGATCCGGCAGGCCCTCGACCACGCCGAGCTCACCACCCGGGACATCGACCTCATCGTCTACGTCTCGTGCACCGGCTTCATGATGCCGTCGATGACGGCCTGGATCATCAACACCATGGACTTCCGGTCCGAGACCCGGCAGCTGCCCATCGCTCAGCTCGGCTGCGCCGCGGGGGGCGCGGCCATCAACCGCGCCCATGACTTCTGCACGGCCTACCCGGCGTCCAACGTGCTGATCGTCTCCTGCGAGTTCTGCTCGCTCTGCTATCAGCCCACGGACCTCGGCGTCGGCAATCTCCTCTCCAACGGCCTCTTCGGCGACGCCCTCGCGGCAGCGGTCGTCCGGGGCGAGGGCGGCTCCGGCGTCCGGCTGGAGTGCAACGGCTCCCACCTGGTGCCCGACACCGAGGACTGGATCTCCTACGGCGTCCGCGACACCGGCTTTCACTTCATGCTCGACAAGCGGGTGCCCGGCACGATGGCCATGCTCGCCCCCGCCATGCGGGCCATGGCCGAGCCCTACGACTGGGACATGTCCGGCCTCGACTTCTACGTCGTCCACGCGGGCGGCCCCCGGATCCTGGACGACCTCTGCACCTACCTGGACCTCCCCTCGGAGATGTTCCGCTACAGCCGCGCGACGCTCACGGAGCGGGGCAATATCGCCTCGGCGGTGATCTTCGACGCGCTGGAGCGGCTCTTCCTGGACGGCGGGGCGGCGGATGGCGCACGGGGGGTCATCGCGGGGTTCGGCCCGGGAATCACGGCGGAGATCGCACTGGGGACGTGGTCGCGGTCGGAGGCGGCGGTGCCTGTGGCTTGAGGCGGGGTCGGTGCGCCGGTCCCGAACTGGGGCGCGTGCCCCGGGCCCCCGGCTGTCCCGCTGTTGCCGCCTGCGGCGGGGGCGCCCTTCGGGCGCGTCCTCAAACGCCGGACGGGCTGGATATCCAGCCCGTTGGGGGCACCTTCCAGCGGTAGCCGGGGGAGATTGAGGACGCGCCCGCAGGGCGCTGGGGTCCGGGGTCTCCCCGGTTTCGGGAAGGGGCGGGCAGGGGAAAGGCCCGCCGCAGGCGCACCCCGCCCGCCCCCGTCGCTGAGGCCCCGCAAGAAATCACACCCCGTACCCGCGAAGCACCGGCTCCCCGAACACATCGTTCAGCGGCCCAGGCGAAGCCACCCGCTCACTCACCAGGTGATACAACGCCCCCTCCCACAGAGGAAACACCGGCAGCGCCGAAAGAAGCAGCGCCTCCGCCTCCCGGTACACCGCCAGACGCGAAGCCGCGTCCGGCACCCCTCGCGCCCGCGCGAGCAACCGCTCGACAGAGGCATCCCTGTACCCCGCACTCCGCAACAGCGGAGCCACCGCACTGTCCGCGGACAGGAAATCGACCTGCCAGTTCAGCCGGAACGGACCGTCCAAACCTGGAAGTCCGGAGAGAAAAGAGGACCGTTCCGCCGGCACGGCCACAGCCGGGACGCCCAGTCCCGCCCCCACCCCCGCCGCCAGATCGGCCGCCCACCCCTCATGCCCCTGCCCGGCGGGATAGCGGAAGACGAAGCGCGGCAGCGGCACCGCCCCCCGCGACGCGAGGAGCCGGCGCGCCCCGGCGGGGTCGTAGGGGATGACGGGCGGCGGCGGGGCCGCCGGGTCCAGGACCGCTGGCAGGACCCGGTGGGCGACGGGGCGCGTGCCCGCGAAGTGTCCGCGGCCGATCGCCGCACGGTCCACGCACATGGCCACCGCCCGCCGCACCACCGGATCGTCGTAGGGCGGCACGCCGGTGGGGAAGGCGAGGAAGGTGACCATGGGGTTGGGCGTGACGCGGAAGCGCGGTCCGCCCTCGCGCGCCGCCACGTCGATCCTGGTCGGCGGCACCTCGGTCACGTCGACCTCGCCGCGCAGGAACTCCTCGTGGGCCGTGGCCAGATCGGGGTCCGTGCGGAAGGTGATCCGCGCCGCCCGCCCGGCCCCGCCCGCCGGGTGCGCGGCGTTGGCGGCGTAGTAGCCGTCGAACCGCTCGACGGTGAGCTCCTCGCCCGGCCGCCAGGGCTCCGTCAGACGGTACGGGCCGTTGCTGACCGGGCGCAGGGCGAACCCGGCGGGGTCCGCCTCGGCCAGTTCGGCGGGTACGGGCGCGGTCGCCCGGTGGCTGAAGACGGCCGCGATGTCGTGGAAGGGGCCGGTCAGCCGGATCTCCAGCAGCAGCTTCCCCAGGACGCGCACCCCGCTGAGCCGGGCGCTCCGGCCCGCCCGTACGTCCTCGTACCCCTCCACCACCGCGAGGTGCTCGGCCAGTTCGGAGCCGGTCTCCGGCGCGACCACGCGGGAGAGCGCGTAGTGGTAGTCCTCGGCGGTCACCTCGCGGCCGTGGTGGAAGCGCACGCCGGGGCGGAGCGCGAAGCGTACGGAGAGCCCGTCCGGCGCCACTTCCCAGCCGCTCGCGGCGGCGGGGGCGAGCCGGCCGGTGGCCGGGTCGCAGTCCACGAGGGGGTCGGCGATGACGCCCACGATCAGCGCGCCGTCGTGCTCGAAGGCGGTGCCGGGGTCGATCGCGGACGGCATGCCGAGGCGGACCCGCAGGGTGCCGTCGCTCATCGCGCCGGGGCGGGGGTCACGGCCGCGGTCTCCAGCCGGTAGCGGGCGATGCCCTCCAGCACGGCGCGGCGGACGGTCGCCTCGTCGGGCCCGCGCAGCAGGAAGCGGCCGCCCGCGTGGTCGTAGCCGCCCTCGCCGTCGAAGACCTGCCCGGGGGCCGGCAGCGCCTCCCCGTAGAACTCGGGTATCGCCTCGACCAGGGAGTTGCGGCTCAGGACGCGCCGTGGCCACGGCTTCGGTTCGGGGAAGACCAGCCAGCCGCCGCCGACCCCGGGGCCGGGCTGGGTGAGCTCGGCCGGCGGGGTCATCGGGGGCAGGCCGACCGCCGCGCGCACGGACTCGGCGTAGAGGTCGATGCCGAAGATGTCGCGGTGGACGAACGGCACCCCGGCCCCGCCCGGCCGCAGGCCCACCTCCAGGAACACGTGCTCCCCCGCGGGGCCGACGATCACCTCAAGGTGGAACGGGCCGTCCCACAGCTCCAGGGCGTCCAGGCAGTCCGCCGCGAAGCCCATCAGGGCGTCGCGCCGCGGACCCGGGTCGAGGAGCACGGAGCCGAGCGGCAGGCCGCGGGTGAAGTCCAGACAGGTGTTGACGTACGCGGAGGCGGTGGCGAAGTGGAAGTGCCCGTCGCGGCGGATGCCGTCCACGTGGTGGATGGCGCCCTCGACGTACTCCTCCGCCTCGTAGCCGTCCCGGTCGACGCCCTCCAGGGCCTCCTCCAGCTCGCGCTCGGTGCGCACGAGCAGCACGCCCTTGGCCGAGGCGCCGTCGCGCGGCTTGAGGACCATCGGCAGGCCGAGCTCGTCGGCGAGGGACTTGGCGTGCGAACCGGCGTCCAGCGCGCGGTACTTCGGCGCCCGCACCCCGGCCATCCGGATCCAGCGCTTCATCCGCGTCTTGTCGCGGAACCGCAGGACGTACTCCGTCTTCCGGCCCGGCGCGCCGAGCGCCTCCCGCAGCCGGGCCGCGGTGATCAGGTCGAACTCCGACAGCCCGATGATCCCGGCGAGCGGGCCGTGTGCCTCGACGATGCGGCGGGCGGCGGGCAGCAGTGTGTCGTACGCCATGTCCGCGACGACGACGGTCTCGACGGCGCCGTCCCGGTCGAGGGGCGCGAGCGCGTCGGCGGTGGCCAGATAGGCGAGCCGGAAGCTGCCGGGCGGGACGAAGCGGTGGTACTCGCCGAATTCGTCGTCGAACCGGTTGAGGACGAGGAGCAGCGGGGCAGTGTCCTGCCCGGATGACTGTGCGTTCACGGTGGCGTTCCCCAGTGGTGGTGTCCGGCGTTCGGTCAGTGGTCCCAGCGGATCAGGGCGGGCAGGGCGATCAGGGTGACGAGCAGGGAGAGGGCGCCTCCGACGAGCCAGGGGGAGACCAGGCCGAAGGAGTTGGCGACGAAACCGCCGACGAGCGAGCCCAGCGGCATGGCGCCCCAGGTGAGCATGCGGGCGGCGCCCGACACCCGGCCGAGCAGCTCGGCGGGCACCAGCCGCTGGCGTACGGACTGCACCACCACGACCCACAGCGAGACGCTGACGGAGAAGACGGTGAACAGCGCCACGACGGTGACCGGGCTGCGGCCCACCAGGCCGATCGCGAGCCACATCAGCGAGCAGGCGGTCTGCGCCCCGATGGCCGTCAGCCGGGGCCCGGCGCGGGCGACGACGCGGCCGCCGACCATCCCGCCGACGACCCCGCCGATCGCCATGGCCGCCAGCAGGACGCCGTAGCCGCGGTCGCCCACGTGCAGCTCGTCGTGGGCGAACAGCACCAGCGTCGACAGCGCCATGGCCTCGCAGAACATGGCCGCCCCCGCGACCAGCGAAAGCGTGCGCAGCAGCCGGTGGCGCAGCAGCCAGCGCAGCCCGGCGACGATCTCGGCGGACAGCTTCTGGCCGTCGGCCGGGCGCGGCTCCCGGGCGGGGGTGCGGATGCGCTGGATGAGCAGGACGGACAGGGCGAAGGTGAGGCTGTTCAGCCAGAACGGCAGCGGCGCGGCGAACGCGAACAGGGCCGCGCCGAGCGGCGGTCCGGCGAACTCGCGGGCCACCGTCTCGCTCGCCACCAGCCTGCCGTTGGCCCGCTCCAGATGACGCTCCGGCACGACGGCGGCGATGACGGTCTGGCCGGCGGTGGTGAACAGCACCTCGGCGGAGGCCACGCCGAACGGCAGCAGGAAGAGCATCCAGATCCGCGTGAGGCCACTGGAGACGAGGACGGCGATGACCGCCACCAGCAGCGCCTGCGTGATCTGCGCGCCGAGCATCAGCCGGCGGCGGTCCATCCGGTCGACGAGGGCCCCGCCGACCACCGACAGCAGCAGCCAGGGCAGCGTGGCCGCGAAGGCGACGCCGGAGATCAGCCGGGGATCGTCGGTGAGGCTCTTGGCGGCCAACGGCAACGCGGCGACGAGCGCGCCGTCACCGAGCGGCGCGATGAGGCTGGCGGACCAGAGGAAGCCGAAGTCTCTGCCTATGCGGTTGTCCTGGACGGGTGGGGATGCGGTCTGTTCCAAAGGTGTCGTCCTCGGGGGCTGGATGATGGGGGTGCCCCCAATGGGCCGGATCTTCGAGCCAGTCCGGCGTTTGAGGACCGGGCTCCGGGGCGGAGCCCCTCACGCGGCGGAGTCCTTCACGTGGCGGAGCCGCCATCAGACGCAGCCGGGAAGGGGCGGGACAGGGGAAAAGGCGCCGGTCAAGCGAGCCGCACCGCGTCCCCGATCGCGTTCCAGCGTGCAACCGCCTCACCGTAGGACTCCGCTTGGAAGATGACATGTCCCAGCAGACTCCGGAAGTCCTCCGCGGGCGGAACCTCTGCCCCCCGCTCGTAATAGAGCGAGACATCGAGCACATCGTCCGCGGCGGCCAACTCCTCCAGCCCCACGAGCCCGTTGAAGGACCGCACCCCCGACTCCGCCACAAAACACCGCATCGCCGCGCACTTCGCCCGCGGCGCCGAGAAGACGCCCAGCTCGGCGGGGTCGAGCCCGGTGTACGCGGCCAGCATGACGCGGGTCAGGGAGACGCCCGTGACGAGCTCCACGAGCTGGGGAATAGAGTGCCCGGCGAGGCGGGCGCCGATCTCGATCAGCACGGGATCGCCGTCGGGCAGGCGGAGTTCGCAGTGGAAGGGGCCCAGGGTGACGCCCAGCGCGCGGCAGACGTCGGTGACGTACGCCTCGACGGCGGCCCGCACGGGCGGCTCCAGCTCATGCTGGACGATCATGCCGAGCTCCACGAAGTAGGGCTCGGCACCCAGGAGTTTGGAGGTGACGGAGACGATGGTGACCTGGCCGTCGAGCACGTACCCCTCGACGCTGACCTCCGGCCCGGCGACGTACTCCTCCAGAAGCACAGGCCCGTCGAGGCCGCGGCCCATGTCGGTGCGCGGGTCGGTGCGTATCCAGTCGTACGCCTGGCGCAGCTCCCGCGCGCTCTCCACCCGTGTGACGTGGATGCTGCCCGCCGAGCGGGTGGGCTTGAGGACCGCGGGAAAGCCGGCCCGGGCGGCGGCCGCGTCCAGGCCGGCGGCGTCGGCCGCCTCGGCGTAGCGCGGCACCCGCAGCCCGGCGGCCCGCGCCCGGTCGCGCATGACCGCCTTGTCCCGGAGCGCCTCCACGCCGGCCACGGGCAGGCCGGGCAGCCCCAGCCGGCCGGCGAGCCGGGCGGCCGTGCCGACATAGAACTCGAAGCCGGGCACGATGCCCGCGAACGGCCGCTCGCGATGCAGCTCCGCCACCGCCCCGTACAGCGCCGGCTCGTCGTTGGTGTCCACCACGACGAGTTCGTCGATGTGCTCACGCAGTGGCCCGGGAATGCGCCGGTCGTCACGGTCGTAGGAGGCGACGACGAGCTCGAAGCCGAGCGCGCGGGCCTCGACGAGCAGTTGATTTCCGGACGACATGGGCTCGACGACCAGAATGCGGATACGGGATCGGGGCAGCGGTTCGGTCATTGCAGTGGCTCTCCGGGACATCGGTGGCGGCGGCCCGGTACGGGTCGGGGCCGCCGCTGTGCGTTCACTGGCCGGAACAGCGGTGCCGGTGCGCCGGGCACCGTCAGGCGGAAACGGCCTCACGGGCGCCGACGGTGACCTCGTAGAGCTCGGCGAAATAATCACCGATGAGGTCGATGAAGGTGGTGAGGTAGATCTCGGCCTTTTCCGGTGTGCTGAAGTTCTCCACCGCGCGGGACACGGTCCGGAACATCAGCTCGTCGTGGTCGTGCTGTTCGTCGAAGGCGATGTGTGCCTGGGTGCCGTGCACGTATTCCTTGCCGAATTCCTCGGCGGCCTTGTCGGTGATGACCGGGTTGTAGCGGTCCGAGTACCACTCGACGAACCAGTCCCAGATGGTGGTCGGGGCCGGGCCCGCGTGGTCGGCCTCCAGCCGCAGGTAGCCCATCAGCTTGGCGGTCGAGATGAGCACCGGGGTGGCGTCCAGCTGCTCGATCGTCAGACCGAACTTCTGGAGGTCACGGGTGAACATGTTCTCGTGCCCGAATTCCTCGGCCAGGTAGCGGGCCAGCTTCGCGGCCAGCTGATCGTCCTTGGAGCCGACCTTGTAGAGGGCGTAGCTGTCCACCTCGTTGTTGAGGCGGATCCGCAGCACGGTCTCGGTGATGTGGCGGATGTAGTAATCCCGGTCGATCCACTCGCCGCGGTGCAGCTCACGCATCTTCGGGACGCGCTTGAACTGCTTCTCCAGCAGCTCGGCGGCGAGGGATTCAAGGCGATCACGTTCGAGCTTGGGCATGTTTCTTTACAGCCTTTCGAGGGTGATTCCACCGGGCGGCAGGAAAGGCCGGGACCAGCGTCATCAACGGAATGGGAAGGGCCGTGCAGAATTTCTTTTACCAGTATGAAACATGGGTGGCGCGCTTCAAATAGCCAATTGGCAAGGCTTGGCCTGCCCTAGGCGAAGACCGGGCTCCGGTTCTCCGGGCGCTCGGTGGCCCCGGCCTCCGAGGTCCGCGCGACCTCGTCGAAGGCGCGGGCCAGCCGCCGGACGCCGTCCCGCAGCGTGTGCTCGTCGAGCGTGAACGGCAGCCGCAGCCTGCTGTCGTAGGTGCCGCCGGTGCCGAACCTCGGGCCGCTCAGCAGATGAACCCGGTGCCGCTCCGCGGCAGTTGTCAGCGCGCTGCTGACGGCCGCGCCCAGGTCGACCCACAAGGTGGTCCCGCCGCTCGGGAGCGGATACCGCCAGCTGGGCAGATGCCGGTCGAGTGCCGAGGCCAGGGCCGCACGGCCGGCCCGGAGTGCCGCTCTCCGCCCGGCCAGCAGCTCGTCCGCCGAGGCCATCAGCCGGGCCGCGAGCACCTGGTCCGGCACCGAACACGTCGTCCCCAGCCCGCTGTTGAGCACCGCGAGCCGGTGCACGGTCGAGGTCGCCGCGCGGATCCAGCCCACCCGCACACCGTCCCCGGTCACCGCCCGCGCGGAATCGATCAGCGCCACGGTGCCCTCGGGGGCGTGCGCGGCGAGCGACTCGGGCATGCCGCCGTCGTCCAGCCGGAGATCGGCCGCGCTCTCGTCGGCGACCAGGAGCGTGCCGGTGCGCAGCGCGGTCCGTACGAGAAGGCGGCGCTCCTCGGTCTGCATCACATGTCCGGTCGGCTGCTGGAAATCCGGGGTGAGCAGCGCCAGTTGGGGCCTGGTCTGGTGCAGCGCGGCGCCGAAGAGCTCGATGTGCCAGCCGTTCGCCCCCAGGCCCACGGGCCACGGGCGGGCGCCGTGCAGCCAGATCGCGTCCATGACGTGGGGTGCCGCGGGCGATTCGATGAGGACGCGCTGCGCGGGCCGGGCCCGCAGCCGCAGCATCAGCTGCCAGCCGTGCCCGGCCCCCTGGGTGATCAGGATCTGCGCGGGCGAGGTGGGCAGTCCGCGCGCGGTGTAGCGGTCGGCCACGGCCCGCCGTAACTCCGGCAGCCCGTACGGCTCATGGCTCCGGTCGGCGAACGCCCTGGCCACGGCCGGGGCGATGGAGTCCAGCGCCCGGCCGAGATGCTCGTCGGGTACGGGCAGGAGGTCGGAGGCGAAGTCTGCCGCCCAGCCGGTGGCGGGCCTGCACCACTGTGCGGCGGGGCAGGGCGAGGCCGTCTCGGGACCGTCCGCCGTCGGCTCCGGCAGCGCGATCACGGTGCCGGAACCCCGCGCGCTGCGCAGCCGGCCCTCGGCGCGGAGCATGTCGTACGCCTTGGTGACGGTGGTGCGGCTGATGCCGAGCTGCCCGGCGAGGGCCCGTTCAGGGGGCACCCGGGTGTCCGGCGACAACTGGCCCTCGCGGATGAGGATCCGGACGCGCCGCGCCAGCGCGTCGTACGCGGGACCGCGCGAACGCCAGTCACCCAGGAGGCGTCCCATCTGCCCTGGGCTCATCACGTGCACTATCTCTGCCACTGTGTGCCATTCGGGAAGGGCCGGTGCGTCCGCGCGGTCGTCCGAGGTCCTTCGGCCCGCCCACCGGAACGCACAGGAGGTGTCCCGCTATCCGGGTTCGGTAGCAGGTGGAGCCTGGCGAATGGGGCTTTCGGCACACAGCGGGGCCGGATAGTGGCGTGGGGGGCGGCCCTGCCGGTGCGGTGACGGAGTGCCGAAGGCAGTGGCGGAACCGGTACGGCGACCAAGTCGCGATCTGACGCGAGCCCGCGCAGGACGCGGCTCACAACCCCTCTTTGACTCCCCCGTCATGCGCACATGCTCAACAGGGGTGCGGCGGGGTGTCAAGGGTTTCCACGCGCTCGCGGACGCCGCCCGCGCAGGCGAGTGACGGGGGAGGGGCCCCCTTGCGCCTGCGGCAGGCGATGTCCGGACCACGCGCCTGACTACAGGTCGAACTCCGCCGGGTTAATGCCCACCGCGAAGCACGCCTCGCGGACGACAGCCTGCTCGTCCTTGTCGAAGTCGCCGTCGGCGCCGCCGATGACGATGCCGATCTGGATGACCGCCCGCGCCTCCGTGGGCTTCTTCTGGACCTTGCCGATCGTCTGGAGGATGCTGACCTTGCCGAAGTCGAAGTCGGCCGTCAGCTTCTGGCAGTAGTCGTTGAAGCGGGCCTGGAGGTCGTCGGCCGGGAAGTTCTGGAGGACGTCGTTGGTCGCGATCAGCGACGCGACGCGCTGCCGCTCGGAGGCGTCGATCGAGCCGTCGGCCGCGGCCACCAGTGCGCACATCGCCATGCTCGCGTCGCGGAACGCCCCGCTCTTGAGGTCGTTCTTCTTCGCCACGAGCTGGCCCTGCATCGTTGCGGCGGAGTCCTTGAGCCGGTCCCAGAGCGCCATCTGTGTCTCTCCTCGTGAAAATCAGGGGTGCACAGACGGAACGGACCCAAAGGTAAAGAAGTTCCCAAGGAGGCGGGCGGGGTCCCGGGGTCAGGTGGCCATCGGGTCGAGGTGCAGCGGCCGCACCCTGCCCTCCAGCATCGCGCCCAGCCCCATCACCGCGCAGGTGTCCGGGTGTTCCGCGATCCGCACCTTCATCCCCGTGGCATCCGCGATCATCCGGTCCAGGCCCGGCAGCACCGCGCTGCCGCCGGCCAGCATCACGCCGCGCTCGGCGAGGTCGGCGACGAGATCCGGCGGACAGTCGCGCAGGACGCGCCCGATGGCGTCCAGCACGCCCGTCAGCGGGGTGTGGATCGCCTCGCGGACGTGCTCGGTGCTCACCATGACCGTGCGGGACAGCCCCGTGGCCACATCGCGCCCGCGCACCTCCGCGCCCTCCTCCATGGGGTCCGCGCACAGCGCGCGCTGCAACGGCGCCAGGCCCTGCGTCGGCAGCATCAGCTCATGCCTGCTGCGCAGGTGCTGGACCACCGCGTAATCGATGGCATCGCCGCCCACCAGCACCTTCTCCGCCGCCACGATCGCGCCCAGGGAGAGGACGGCCACCTGCGTGGACGCCGCCCCGCAGACCACGATCATCGTCGCCTCGGGCTGCTCCACCGGCAGCCCGCACCCGACGGCCGCCGCGATGAGGGTGTCCACCAGTTCCACCCGGCGCGCGCCCAGCCCCGTCAGCGTCTCCGTCGCCGCCCGCTGCGCGAGCGGCTCCGCGTCGTGCGGCAGGCAGACCGCCGCCCGCAGCAGCGGCTTGCGCCGCCAGGCCCGGCGGATCTTGTCGCTCACCAGGAAGCGGAGCATGCGCTGCGCCATGTCGATGTCCACGACCGTGCCGCCGGAGATGGGCCGCACGACCCGGATGTGGTGCGGCGTACGCCCCGCCATCCCCTCCGCCATCGCGCCCACCGCGATCAGGGAACCCGTGCGCGTGTTCACCGCCGCGATGCTCGGCTCGTCCACGATCAGTCCGGTGTCCCTGACGTAGAGCCGGGTACGGGCGGCCCCGAGGTCGACGGCCACGGTGCAACGGCGCAGCTGCTCAAGGCTGTGAGGGGTCAAGACGGATCCTTCCGAAGACGGCGCTGGACCAGCCGGGGGCCCACGGGTCCATCGTGCGGGGCGTCTTGGGGTTGAGCTCTCTGGATTGGGCCGCTTGGTTGATGGGGGGTTGGGGGGTGCCACTCTTGTGGCGTAGGGGGTGCCGGTTTCTGGGGGCGGGGTTTGGGGTTGGGGTTGGGGTTCGGGTGGCCTCAAGCGCCGGCCGGGCTTGGGGTTGGTGGGGTTGGCCGTTGCTGGGTGCGGGTTGTGTGTGGTTTCGGTTCGGGTGGCCTCAAGCGCCGGCCGGGCTGGGTTTGTGGTGGGTGCCGGGGGTGGGTCTTCCGGGCTGGGGACCTGGAACGCGGTGCGGGTGCCGTTTCGCGTATTGAGTGCCCCGAATTCGCACCGCGTTCCAGAACCCCACCCTCCAGCCCCACCCCCTCCCACCGGAGGGCAAGTGCGGGCACGTCCGGCTTCGGGGTACGCAACCAGCCCGTTGGGGGCACCTCCCAGCGTTAGCTGGGGGAGATTGAGGACAACGCGCGAAGCGTGTTGCGGGGTCTGGGGCAGCGCCCCCCACGCGGCGGAGCCGCACATCAGACGCAGCCGGGAAGGGGCGGGGTAGGGGAGGAAGCCCGCCGCAGGCGACAACCCGCCTTCACCTCTACGTTGGACAACATGACCCAACCGACCTGGCACGTCACCGCCGACGTAGAAGGACGCCCCACCCAACGAGAGTGCACCCACCTCGACGAAGTCCGAGACGTAACCCCCAGCACAACGGACGGCTGCGAAGACTGCCTACGCATAGGCAGCACCTGGCTGCACCTCAGGGAGTGCCTGATCTGCGGACACATCGGCTGCTGCGACAGCTCCCCGAACCAGCACGCGAGCGCCCACGCGCACACGGAATCCGGGCACGACCTCGCCCGCTCCTTCGAGCCGGGCGAGGACTGGGCCTGGTGTTACGCGGATGAGCTGCTGCTGGTGCCGCGCTAGGGGTGGGTCTCCGGCTGTCTGGATCGCGGCGCGGCGAGTGGATCCGCCGCCCCCACCCGTACCGTCACGATCGGCGTGAAGTACCCCGCCGGATACGGCTCACCCACAGGGGATCCGCCGGCCTCCACCCACGCGTGCGCGCGGAATGGCCGGCTTCGGACTCCCGTTCGCCACACCACCCCCAGGCCGCTCATTCGGCACAACAAGACCACGGCCAGCGACCGTTGCAGGCACCCTGCCTCCACCGCGCACCGCGCACTGGCCCTGACCACCGCCTCCCGTGCGGCCAGCACCTGCTCGGCGGTGGCGGGGACGGAGCCGGATCCGAAGCGGTTCAGCATTCGGCGGATGCGCTCCGGTGGCAGGGCGGCGAGCACCCGCGCCCCGGCCACGGCGGCCCGTACGCTCGCGCGCCGGTCCGGCCACCGGGTGCCGATCGGCCCGGTCATGGCGTCACCAGGCGGGCGGTGCGCAGCGAGGTGACCAGGGCCGACACGTCCTGCTCGGCCTGCCCGGCCGGCAGGCTCGGGTGATGCTCTCTCAGGCCGCGGGCCGCCTCGGCTGTGGTGGCCCCTTGCAGGAGTGCGTTGAGGACGAGCGTGCCGGTGGCGTTGAGCTGCCAGTAGCGGCCGGTGCGCTCGTCGAGCAGGATCATGCCGTCGTCGACGGGTGCGGTGCTGATGGTGTCGCGCAGGCTGACGGTCATCGTGCTCTCCCGGTCGGGGTGGAGGTGGGCCGGTGGTCGGGGTGGGGCAGGGAGCGCAGCCAGGTCTCACAGGCGAGCGTCTGGGACAAGTGCGTGACGATGTGCGGCGTGGGGTGCGGGACGAGCAGTGCCGCGCGCAGCACGGATATGTCGATGAGCCCCCTGTCCGCCAGGAGCGAGCCGTCGAACAGCTCCAGCAGCTCGGCGCGGTGCCGAGCGAGGGCTATGTAGAAATCGGTGCTGTAGTCGCCTTTCGTGGTGCGGGCCAGCAGTGGTGCCGGGACGATGTCGTGCATCGCGGCGGTGAGCAGCGGTTTGCACTGGGTGCGCCCGGCGCGGTCGGGCAGGCGTACGGACAGGGCCGCGTTCATCACCGGGTCGTCCAGGCAGGGCGCCGCCTGGGGGAGCCCGGAGCGGGTGGTGGCCTGGTCGATGCGGCGGACGGCCGCCCCGGCGGTCCGCGCGTACTGCACGGCGGTGTGCTGGGCGCGGTGCGGCGCCAGAGGCTCGGGTTCCGCGGCGGCGGCTTCGTGGAGCAGGGTCCGGGCCCCGCGGACGGCTTCCGGTGTGGCCCAGGGAGGCATCCGCAGCGGCGGTCCCCAGGTCATGGAGGGTGCGGTGGGTGTGGTCGGCAGCGCGTCCATCTCCTCGACGGCCTGGTGGAGCCAGTCCGCGTATGTGGTCTGCTCGGCCAGGGCGCGCAGCAGTGGCCAGAGCGGCTGCCGGAAGCGCAGGCAGTGGCGGCGGATGTGGGCGGGGGCCTTCGCGGGGTGGGCGCGGACCAGGTCGTGGAGATAGCGGGGGGTGACGGAGAACAGCTCGTCGCCGCCGTGCCCGGCCAGGTGCAGCCGGGAGCCCGCTGCGCGCATCCGCCGGGCGAGGCCGGCGAGCCGGGCCGCGTCGCGCACCCACGCGCCCGGCTCCTCCAGCGCCGGGTGCGGACCGCGCGCGCCGGCGAACCACAGCGGATCCTCTTCCTGCCCCACCGACCGGTGCTCCGCTTCCGGCAGGGCCGCCCGGGCCCGATCCGCCCATTCCCTATCGCTGTTGACCGGGTCGGCGCCCTGCCGGTGGGTGGTCACCAGATGGGCCGGGCCGTGTGCCGCCAAGAAGCAGAGGCTGGTGGAGTCGAGGCCACCGGACAGATCCGCGCTGACCGTGCCGCCTCCCGCCGTGCAGGAATCCACGGCAGCCGACAGTGCTTGTCGCAGCACCTGGGCCCCCTCGGCCAGGGGCAGCAGCGGCTCGGGCGTGGTCCACCAGCGGCGGAGGGCGGACCGGCCATCGGGCTCGACGACCAGGCAGTGGTCGGGCGGCACCGCGGTGACGCCTCGCCATGGGCTCCGCTCCTCCACGGGGTGCACGGCCCCGGCGGCCAGCAGCCGTGTCACCAGCACTTCTTCGTCCACCGCCGCGTCGATCGCGGCGGCCAGCACGTCACTCCGGCCGGACGCGACCGTGGCCCCGCCGAGCAGGGCGTGGAAGATCCGCCGGACCCCCGAGGCGCTGCCCCGCACCCGCACCTGGCCGCCCGCCGACGCGATCAGATGGAAGCTGCCCGCCAGCGGTCCGGCGACCCGCTCCACCTGTGCGACGTCGTCCACCCGGGCGATCAGGGCGGTGAGCTCGGCGGCGCTGACCGCGCAGCGGCCGATCACCGCGACCCGGGCACTGCGCGTACGGGCGATCGTCACCTGGTCGTCCGCCCAGCGGCCCAGCAGCCAGGGCCTCCCGGAAGCATGCGCGACGATCCGCTCGGCGCGCGGCCGCAGCGCGCACACCGCGACCTGCGCCGCCGGGCCGTCGGGCAGGACGGCGAACCACTCCTCACTCGGCATGGCCCGCTACCCCCAGTACCAGAGCTGACCCTCGCCGCCTTCCTCCAGCGCGCCTCCCTCGATCCAGCCGAGCGTGAGGTCACTGAAGTTGCCCACTTCGACGAGCGCCGGAGGCTCGTAGACCTCCGTGAGCTCTTTGAGATCAGTCATTTCGCGTCCCCTCCCGAAACCGCTGTCGTCACTCAGAGTATCTGACGGTAGCGCTCCGTGAAGGGGGGCTTGGCGCGCACAACCGGCGCACGGGGGGCGTGCGGGGCGCATCGCGCCCGCGCTCACCTTCCCCGATCGCCGCCCGAGTTGGCTGCCTTCACCTTCGCGCTGAGCAGCTCGGCGCGGGTGGCGGGCCGGGTGTCCTCGATCTCGGCGTCCCACTCCCGCCCGCCGTAAAGCGGTCGAAGCTGGAGTCGAAGGCCCTCGTCGCCCATGACCTGCCCGACCCGGCCGAGCCGGACGTCGAAGACGTACGCGCCGATGTCGGGAACGGATGGCCGGGCGTGCTCCGTGCAGGGGCAGGAGGCGAGGGGCGAGCTGGGCTTGATGTCGATCCCGCGCGCGGTGGCCCATGCGTAGACGCCGCAGGTGTCCGGCGTTTCGGGAGTGGAGGCGGGGGCCGGTGGGGTGGGTGTGGGTGGAGTGGCGGCGGCCTGGGGCGAGTTGAGGGTCCGGGGCCTGACGTGCATCCTCGCCCATCGAAGGAAGCGGGCGATAAAGTCCTTCACGTCATCAGCTCCTTGGGCTGGTGGCCACGCCCCGGGGCCGATGCAGCGGTCGCCGGGGTTTTGCTTGCCCATAAAAATAGGGTGCGGTGTGGAGCGGTGTGTAGCAGTAAGACGCTCTCCACTCATACGTGTTGCAGGGTGCTGCGCTATGTTGACGCGCATGGGAGATGAACGAGGCGCGTCACCCGTCGACCCGACCAAGGCGGCTTACGTCTATATGCAGGTGGCCGATCACGTTGCCGCCCAGATCACCGCCGGGGTCCTGGCCGTGGGTGCCCGTCTGCCCGGGGAGCGGGATCTGGCGGAGGAGTACGGCGTGGCCATCGGCACGATCCGCCGGGCGGTGCAGGAATTGCGCGACCGCGGGCTGTTGATCACCTTGCCCGCCAAGGGCACGTTCGTCGCGGCGACGCCGACACGCGCGGAGGGTTCCGACGCCTCGTAGGCGGTCCACGGCAGCGGGCCCGGGAGGCACGCCCCGGCGGCGCTTCGCCGCCCCAGCTCCGTGGTGGCCTCTGCCGAGAGGCCACTTGGGCAGGGAAAAGGCAACTTCGACAGGATCTGCGGCGGGGGCTATCTTCTCCTGACATTCGGCGCCGCCCGCAGTCGCGCAGGGGTTTCATCAGCCTGAGCCACCCGCAAGGGGGTGAGCCGATCACGCCCACAGCTCCCCGCCCCCACGCGCGGGCCACCGAATCGAGTCCATGCCCGGACAGCGAAAGCGTCAGGGCCTTCCCCGCCAGGCCCCTCGGCCAAGGGAGAGGCGCATGCCCCAACTTGCTCTGTATACGTTCGGCGTCCTGAAGGCACCACTCACCGATCCCGCACGTCTTACGCGGGAGTTCCACGAGAGCGGTGAGGCCGTCTACCGGGAGATCGGCCGGCACCCCGGATACATCGCTCGTGCTGAAGCGGCGGACCGCAGCCTGGGCGCACGGACGGATTTCGCATCGGACTGGGGTGAATGGGGGGAGTTCGCTGTTCCGGCCTGGTACGGGAAAGGCCGCACCGCGGAAACCATCGCCCTGGCCGCGACCCTCTCACTCTGGACCGACCTGCGATCCGCCTTCGACTCCCTCTACACCGGTCCGCACCGCGCGGCGCTCAACAGGCGCTACGACTGGTTCGAGAGGACGGGACACCCGGGTTACGTGTTCTGGTGGGTCACCGACGGCACGATACCCACCTGGCAGGACGGGGTTTCCAGGCTGGAGCACCTCCACGACCATGGCTCCGCGCCGTACGCCTTCACCTTCCACCACTCGTTCGACCCGGGCGGAACACCGACCGGCCGCATCGGCATCGGACCGAGGGGCGCATTGTCCGTGCCCGACTCGCCTACGCGCAGCTGACGATGTTCGAGGTGGCGCGCGCACCTCGCGGATGTGGATCGGCACGGGCGCGTCGATGCCGGCCCGCGGGAGGCTGGTCTCGCGGTACCGCGTGAGCACCATGGTGACCGCGTCGGAGAGTTGGTCGCGGGAACGGGTCGGAAGGCGTCCGGAAAGAAGCCCCTCCTTTGTCCTCAGGTGTCCACACCGGGTGCCACCCCGCGCGCCGGGTGGGCCCGGACAGGCCCACCCGGCGCGCCAACGGTCCCGCTACCAGCTCGCCTTCCGCACCCCCGGCAGGAACCCCGCGTGCGCCTGCACGCGTACGTTCACACGGGAGAGCCCGAACGCGCCCACGTAGCCGCGCGGGCGGCCGTCCACCGAGTCGCGGTTGCGTACGCGCGTCGCGCTCGCGTCGCGCGGCTGACGGCACAACTCGCGTTGTGCCGCGGCGCGTTCCGCCTCCGGGGAGCGCGGGTCGCGGATGATCGCCTTCAGGATGGCCCGGCGGGCCGCGTAGCGGGCCACCGTCAGCCGGCGCTGCTCGTTTTTCGCGATCTTGCTCTTCTTCGCCATCAGACCCTCCCCCGGCTGCCGGTGGGAGGTGCCCCCATCGCCCGGGCGCGGATGCGGGCCACCGCGGCCTCGATGCCGATGCTGTCGACCGTCCGGATCCCCTTCGCGCTCAGCCGCAGCCGCACGTGACGGCCTTCGCTGGGGAGCCAGTAGCGCTTGGTCTGGATGTTGGGGTCGAAGCGGCGGGCGGTGCGCCGGTGGGAGTGGGAGAGGGAGTTGCCGAAGCCGGGCTTGCGGCCGGTGAGCTGGCAGTGGGCGGACAAGGTCAGACCTCCGGTCCTCGGACGGCCGCGACGGGCCTAATGAAAATGGAAACCATTTCTGTATAGTAGCCCCCATGGCCCGCAACGAGCTACGCCCCGTGATCAAGCTCCGGTCCACCGCCGGAACCGGCTACACCTACGTGACCCGCAAGAACCGCCGTAGCGACCCCGACCGCATGGAACTGCGGAAGTACGACCCCGTCGTCGGCCGCCACGTCACCTTCCGAGAGGAGCGCTGACCCCGATGCAGCCCGGAATCCACCCGCCCTACGGCCCCGTCGTCTTCCGCGACCGGGCCGCGAACTACGCCTTCCTCACCCGGTCGACCGCCACCAGCGACAAGACGGTGGCATGGGAGGACGGCAACACCTATCCCGTCATCGACGTCGAGATCTCCTCGGCGAGCCACCCCTTCTACACCGGCACCGCCCGTGTCCTGGACACGGCCGGGAGAGTCGAGCGCTTCGAGCGCCGGTACGGCAAGCGGGAGGGCGGCCGGTGACCGGTCGGCCGCTGCCCGTCGCGCTCGTCGGAGGTCTGCACTCCGACGCGCGCGTGGCCGTCGTCGAGCGGCTGTTGAAGACCGTGCCGGGCAGCGTCGCGCTCCATCACGACCTCGCGACGGCCGTCACGGGAACGGTGCGCCGTACCGTACGGGACGGCTCGGGTGTCCTCGACGAGGGCGACGCGCCGCTCGTCAACGACTGCGCCTGCTGCGCGCTGCGCGAGGACCTGGTGCCCGAGCTCGAACGCCTCGCCGCGGGCGGCCTCTGCCGGCTCGCCGTCGTGGAGCTGTGGGACTCCGTCGAGCCCAAGGCGATGGCCGAGGTGGTCGCCGCCCACGGCGGGCCGGACTTCCGGCTGACGGGCGTGATCACCGCAGTCGATCCGGCTCTGTTGCTGCCCGCGCTCGGCTGCGGCGACGACCTCGCCGAGGCGGGGCTCGCGGCCGCCGCGACGGACCAGCGGACCGTCGCGGACACCTTCGCGCGGCAGCTGGAGTACGCGCCGGTGCTGGCGGTGGTGGAGGGGAGCGGGGGCCCGGACACCACACCGCCCGCGGACGCCGCCGACTTCGCGCTGCTCGATCAGCTCGTGCCCACCGCCCGTCGTGTTCCGTTCGAATCCGCGGAGTTGGCGGACGCGGCGGTCGAGGGCTTCGACGTGGAGGCCGCGGCCGCCCGGCAGCACCCCGCCTGCGCGCTGCTGCCGCAGGCCGCCGACGCGGACGGCGTCAGCACGCTCGTATGGCACCGGCACCGGCCGTTCCACCCCGGACGGCTCTACGACGCGCTGGAGGACCTGGCGTGCGCCGCGGCGCGCAGCCGGGGGCGGTTCTGGCTCGCGGACCGGCCGGACACCCTGCTGTCCTGGGACGCGGCCGGAGGCGCCCTGTGCGTGGAGAACGCCGGGCCGTGGCTGGCCTCGCTGCCGGACGCCGCCTGGGAGATGGTGCCCGCGACCCGTCGCGTGGCCGCCGCCCTGGACTGGCACCCCGAGCACGGCGACCGCGCGCAGTACCTCACCTTCACCTCGCCCGGCCTCGACGCGGAGGCGCTGTCCTCGCTGCTGGAGTCGTGCCTGCTGACCGACGCCGAATTCGCGGCGGGCCCGGACACCTGGCGCTGTCTGTCCGCCGCATTCGACGAACTCCTCGATCCCGTTTCCTGATCACCGGCCGGTGCCTCCTCCTGGCCGCCGGTCGACCACCAGAAAAGGCAATGCCTGTGCCCCGCCGTCCCGATCACCGCAAGAACCTCAAACCTCGTCCCAATCCCCTGGAAACAGCGGGCATCACATACATCGACTACAAAGACACCGATCTGCTGCGGAAGTTCATTTCGGACCGCGGGAAGATCCGCAGCCGGCGCGTGACGCGGGTCACCGCCCAGCAGCAGCGACAACTCTCCCGGGCGATCAAAAACGCCCGCGAGATGGGCCTCCTGCCGTATTCGAGCACCGGGAAGTAGTGGATCCCCCACCGAAAGTGCACGTGCATCGGCCCATGCAGAGGCACATGAACGGAGTTATGATCCGGAGTAGTTGTCATCCCCACCGTTCGTGCCGGGGTGCCCCCTGCGCATACTCCGGGAGAGTCCTGTGCCTCACGCGTACAACGGCATGGCTGCCACGGATCTCGACGGAGCCGTCTGGCGCAAGAGCCGGCACTCCAACTCGCAGGGGTCGTGCGTGGAGTTCGCGAAGCTGCCGGACGGTGGGATCGCGATGCGTAATTCCCGTCATCCGGACGGCCCGGCGCTCATCTACACGGTGGCGGAGATCGAGGCCATGCTGCTGGGCGTCAAGGACGGCGAATTCGACGATTTGATCGCCGACTGAGATTTGATCGCCGACTGAGCGCCCCCCGTGACAGCGCTCAGTCGCGATCCCGCGGCAGTCTGAACAGAGCCCAGACCACTTTCCCCCGCAGCGCCCCGGCCAGCGGATGCCAGCCCCAGGTGTCGCTGAAGGAGTCCACCAGGAGGAGTCCGCGCCCGCACTCCGCGGACGCGTCGGCCTCGCCCGCGACGGGGCTCTCCTCGCTGGGGTCCCGCACCGCGCACACCAGACGCGAAGTCCATCGCATCAGGTGCAGCCGTACGGGCGGCTCGTACTCCGTGCCGACGAGCTCGGCCGGAAGGGCGTAACGCATGGAGTTGGTCACCAACTCCGAGACCACGAGCGCCACATCGTCGAAGAGCCCGGGGAGGTCCCACTGCTGGAGCGTGCTCCGTGTGAACCGCCGTGCCGTCCTGACCGCCTCGAACCGGGGCGGCAGCACACAGGAGGCGGAGCTGGAGACGGCCGATGGGGCGATCGGTGGCAGCCCTCGCCACAAGGGGGAGAGCACAGTCGATCCTTCGGTACCCATCCGAGGCACTCCTGGCAATCGTGGACGTGACATGCACGTGTGCGTTCCCATGGTTCCCAATGTGGATGGCGGATGCAAGGGCAGATGCACGTGCACGTGGGGGGTTTGGGGGCGCACGCTCCGGTAAGGGAGCAATTCTCCCTACGCCCTCCTGCGTACGGTGTCCGGACTGCCACCGCCTCCGTAATCGGATGCACACTCAACGGAGCCCGGAAGTGGCAGACTTCGGCGCCGGGGGTAGCGGGGGTCGCCCCGGAAGGGTGCGGAAGCGGCACGACCGGGTAGGGACCGGAAAAGGAGGAGTCGCGAAGATGGCCACGAGCGAGTCGAGCGGTTCTGTGGTGCGCCGCATACTCCTGGGCTCACAGCTCAGGAGGCTGCGGGAATCGCGCGGGATCACCCGCGAGGCGGCCGGCTACTCGATCCGGGCGTCGGAGTCGAAGATCAGCCGCATGGAGCTGGGCCGGGTGAGCTTCAAGGCACGTGATGTCGAGGACCTCCTCACGCTCTACGGCGTCACCGACGAGCTGGAGCGCGAAGCGCTGCTGGGGCTGGCCCGTGAGGCGAACGTCGCCGGCTGGTGGCACAGTTACGGCGATGTGCTGCCGGGATGGTTCCAGACCTATGTGGGGCTGGAGGGTGCCGCGTCCCACATCAACATCTACGAAGTGCAGTTCGTGCACGGCCTGCTCCAGACCGAGGGCTACGCCCAGGCCGTCGTCGTCCGCGGCCAGCCGACCGCCTGCGAGGCGGAGGTCGAGCGCCGCGTCTCGCTGCGCATGGAGCGCCAGAAGCTGCTGTTCTCCGAGCGCGCCCCGCACTTCCACGCCGTGCTGGACGAGGCCGCGCTGCACCGCCCCTACGGCGGCGAGGCCGTCATGCGCGGTCAGCTGGAGCACCTCATCGACATCTCGGAACAGGCCAATGTGACGCTCCAGGTGATGCCGTTCGCGCACGGCGGGCACGCGGGGGAGAGCGGCGCTTTCACCATGCTGCGCTTCCCGGAGTCCGATCTCTCCGACGTCGTCTATCTGGAGCAGCTGACCAGTGCGCTGTATCTGGACAAGCCCGACGAGGTCGCGCAGTACGGCAGGGTGATGGAGCGCCTGCACGAGGACAGCCTCTCGCCCGCCCTCACTCGCGACCTGTTGCGGCGGCTGCTCCAACTCGCCTGACTCATCAGTACGATGACGTCCCATCAGGAGTCTGCATTCCGGTTCGGGCGCCGTGAGCGCCCCCGTATCTCCAGGCAGGGATGGCGCATGTCCTACTTCGGCGAGTTGGCTTTCCAGTACATCGACGGCGAATGGCGGGCCGGCACCGGCTCCTGGGACATTGTCGACTTCAACCCCTACGACGGGGAGAAGCTCGCCTCCATCACAGTGGCCGGTGTGGACGAGATCGACCAGGCGTACCGCGCCGCCGAGCGCGCCCAGAAGGCGTGGGGCGCCACCAATCCGTACACCCGGCGGCTCGTCTTCGAGCGGGCGCTGCGGGTGATCGACGAGCGGGAGCCCGAGCTGTCCGCCGCGATCACCGCGGAGTGCGGCGGGACGGCCGTGAAGGCGGCCTTCGAGCTGCACCTGGTGCGGGAGTTCCTGCGCGAGGCGCTGCACCTCGCGCTGCGCGCGGAGGGGCGCATCCTGCCGTCGCCGGACGACACCAAGGAGAACCGCCTCTACCGGCTGCCGGTCGGGGTCGTCGGGGTGATCAGCCCCTTCAACTTCCCCTTCCTGCTGTCGATCAAGTCCGTCGCGCCCGCCATCGCCCTCGGCAACGCCGTCGTCCTCAAGCCGCACCAGAACACGCCGATATGCGGCGGCGGGCTGGTGGCCAAGGTCTTCGAGGAGGCCGGGCTGCCCGCCGGGGTGCTCAACGTCGTGGTCACCGACATCGCGGAGATCGGGGATGCGCTCATCGAGCACCCGGTGCCCCGCGTGATCTCCTTCACCGGCTCCGACAAGGTCGGCCGGCACGTCGCCACCGTCGCCGCCTCGCACTTCAAGCGGACCGTCCTGGAGCTCGGCGGCAACAGTGCCCTGATCGTCCTCGACGACGCGGACGTGGACTACGCCGTGGACGCGGCCGTCTTCAGCCGCTTCATCCACCAGGGACAGGTCTGTATGGCGGCGAACCGGGTGCTCGTGGACCGCTCCGTGGAGGCGGAGTTCACCGAGAAGTTCGTGGCCAAGGTCAAGTCCCTGAAGGTCGGCGACCCCGGCGACCCGGCCACCCACATCGGCCCGCTGATCAACGCCGGTCAGGCCGAGGCCGTCAACACCCTGCTGGACCAGTCCGTCGCGGACGGCGCGACCGCCCTCGTACGCGGCGAGACGAACGGCACGCTCGTCGCGCCCTCCGTGCTCACCGGGATCAAGGCCGACTCGCCGATCCTCACGCAGGAGATCTTCGGGCCGGTCGCCCTGCTCATCCCCTTCGACGGCGAGGAAGAGGCCGTCCGGATCGCGAACGCCACACCGTACGGGCTGAGCGGCGCGGTGCACACGCGGGACATCGAGCGGGGCGTACGCGTCGCCAAGCGCATCGACACCGGGATGATCCACGTCAACGACGGGACGGTCCACGACGAGGCGATCGTGCCCTTCGGCGGCGAGAAGCACTCGGGGGTCGGACGGCTGAACGGTGACTCGATGGTCGACGTCTTCACGACCACCAAGTGGATCTCGATCCAGCACGGGCGCAGCCAGTTCCCCTTCTGACACGCGGGATGTAGGACGCGCGCTGTCCGCATCGCCTTCTACGGTGAGGGCCATCGGTGACGACGAGAGGGTGGATCCCATGGTGACGCTGGTGATCGAGAAGGACCCGGCCGACGAACGCGCCACGCTGCTGGCGTTCGTGGAGGCGCAGCGAGGCGCGCTGCGCCGGTCCGTCCTGGGCCTGACCGAGGAACAGGCGGCGCGCAAGCCCAGCGCGAGCGAGCTGTCGCTGGGCGGGCTCCTCAAGCACGTCGTGGAGTGCGAGGAGGGGTGGGTGTGCCGGGCGCAGGGCCGGCCGGAGCGCCAGCGCTCCCCGGAGACGTGGGCGGACAGCTTCCGGCTGCTCGACGGCGAGAGCGTGGCGGGCATGCTCGCCCGGTGGGACGGGGTGGCGGAGGAGACCGCGCGCTTCATCCACTCCGTACCGAGCCTCTCGGACACGTTCCCCTTGCCGGAGGCGCCGTGGTTCCCGCCGGGTGCTTCCGTCTCGATGCGGTGGCTGCTGCTGCACCTGGTGGAGGAGCTCGCCCGGCACGCGGGGCATGCGGATGTGATCCGCGAGTCGTTGGACGGGCGGTCGGCGCTTGAGCTCGTGGAGGAGGCGGGGGACTGATTCCGATGCGGGTGGGGCGCCTGCGGCGGGCTCTTCCCCCAGCCCCGCCCCTTCCCGAACCGGGGGCAAGCCCCCGGTTCGGGAAGGGGCGGGGTAGGGGAAAAGGCCGCCGCAGGCGCGGCGGACCCGCACCGGCGGCGGACCCGCGCTCAAACCGGCCGGCCCGCAACCTAGGCTGGGCGACAGCAAGTCGCAGCCCCCGGAATGAGGAACCCATGTCGGCGATCCGGCTACTGACACTGGGAGCCGTCCGGCAGCACGGACGGGCCCACGGCTATCAGGTCCGCAGCGACCTGGAGTCCTGGGGCGCCCACGAGTGGTCGAACGCCAAGCCCGGGTCGATCTACCACGCCCTCAAGTCCATGGCCACGCAAGGGCTGATGATCGCGCACGACACCGCGCCGAGCGAGGCCGGCGGCCCGCCCCGTACGGAGTACGAGCTGACGGAGGAGGGCGAGCGGGAGTATTTCCTGCTGCTGCGGGAAGCGCTGTCCTCGCCCGGTCAGAAGGTCGACATGGTGACCGCGGGCATCGGCTTCATGGTCGACCTGCCGCGCGCCGAGGCCATCTCCCTGCTGAAGCGGCGGGTCGAGTCGCTGCGCGCCTGGCGCGAGGAGATCCGCCTGCACTGGACGCCGGGGGAGGGCGAGGACTGGGGGCACATCGGCGAGATCAGGGGCATGTGGGTCCACACCGCCGAGAGCGGCGAACAGTGGGCCCTGGGCCTGATCGAGCGCCTGGAGGCCGGCGCCTATGTGATGGCCGACGAGGGCGACCCGTGGGTGGGCTTCAACCCCTCAGGAAGCTGACAGGGACGGCTGACGGGCACCGTCAGTGGTGGAACGCCGTGGCGAGGGCCTCCGGGCGGTCCAAGGGGCCGGGCTGGCCGCGCAGTTCGGGCAGGAGCGAGCGCAGGTCGGCCAAGAAGAGGTCGGCCAGGTCGTGCGAGAAGCCGTTGCGGCAGACGATCCGCAGGACCGACAGGTCCTCCCGGTTCGGCGGGAAGCTGTAGGCGGGCACCAGCCAGCCGCGTTCCCGCAGGCGCCGTGACACGTCGAAGACGTCGTATCGCGTGACGCTGTCGGTCGTCGTGAAAGCGAACATGGGCAGCTCGTCCCCGCGCGTCAGCAGGCGGAAGTCGCCGAGCTCCTCGATGCGCCCGGAGAGACGGCAGGCGACATCACGCGCGTTCTGCTGCACGGCGCGGTACCCCTCGCGCCCCAGACGCAGGAAGGTGTAGTACTGCGCGGCCACCTGCGCGCCCGGACGGGAGAAGTTCAGCGCGAAGGTGGGCATGTCACCGCCCAGATAGTTGACCCGGAAGACGAGCTCCTCCGGCAGCGCGGAAGCGTCCCGCCACAGCGCCCACCCGACGCCCGGATAGACCAGCCCGTACTTGTGCCCCGAGGTGTTCACGGAAGCGACGCGCGGCAGCCGGAAATCCCACACGAGACCGGGGTCCAGGAAGGGCGCGATCATCGCCCCGGACGCGCCGTCCACATGGACGGGGATGTCGAGGCCCGTACGCTCCTGGAGCGCGTCCAGCGCCGCGCACAGGCCGGCCACCGGCTCGTACGACCCGTCGAACGTCGACCCCAGGACGGCCACGACGCCGATCGTGTTCTCGTCGCAGAGCGCGGCGGCCGCCTCGGGGTCGAGGTGGAAGCGCTCGCCCTCCATCGGCACCTGGCGTGCCTCGACCTCCCAGAAGGCGCAGAACTTGTCCCAGCAGACCTGCACGTTCGCGCCCATGACCAGATTGGGCCGGGCGTCGGCCGAGGGGTAGCGCCCGGCGTTCGCGAGTGACCAGCGCCGCTTGAAGGCCAGCCCGGCGAGCATGCACGCCTCGCTCGACCCGGTGGTCGAGCAGCCGACGGCGGCGGCGGGGTCGGGTGCGTGCCAGAGGTCGGCGAGCATCCGCACGCAGCGCTTCTCCAGCTCGGCGGTGCGTGGGTACTCGTCCTTGTCGATCATGTTTTTGTCCCGGCATTCGGCCATCAGCACATCCGCCTGCGGCTCCATCCAGGTGGTGACGAAGGTGGCGAGGTTGAGCCGGGAATTGCCGTCCAGCATCAGCTCGTCGTGGACGAACTGGTACGCCGCGTGCGGCGCCATCGGCTCCTCGGGCAGCGCGTCCCGTGGCGGCTCGGCCGCCATCCCGCCGACGGGGTCGGCCTCGCCGTAGAAAGGGTTGACCGCGTAGCCGCGTTCCGTCGCCCTGTCGGCGCCTCTGTGCAGTGCCATGGCGTTGATGCCTACCACCGGCGCGAGCGCGCCACGCTGGGGCGGTGCCACCCGCGAGGGTGAGGGGGGCACCGCCGCCCCGCGTCAGGAAACGGGGTCTCCGGCGTCACGCATGGGGGGAGATGACGACCGCAGTGCCGTAGGCGCAGACCTCCGTGCCGACGTCCGCCGCCTCCGTCACGTCGAAGCGGAACATCAGGACCGCGTTCGCGCCGCGCGCCCGCGCCTGCTCCACGAGGCGGTCCATCGCCTGGTTGCGGGTCTCCACAAGGGTCTTGGTCAGCCCCTTGAGCTCACCGCCGATCAAGGACTTCAGCCCGGCGCCGATCTGGCTGCCGACGTGCCGAGAGCGCACGGTGAGGCCGAAGACCTCGCCGATGACCCGGTCGACCTTGTAGCCCGGCACGTCGTTCGTCGTGACCACCAGCACATCGGTCTGGGACTGTCCGCCGCCGTACTCCTCGATGCCCATCGCATCCACCTCCGTGTGTGCAGTTTTGCCGTACAACGGCCCGGACGCATGCCGGGGCGGCGCGGTTGAGCCCGGCCGGGGGGCCGGTGTGCTTCGTGGCACTCTGGAACCGGGGGCCGGGCGGTCACGTTGTACTTTTGGGGCCGCACTTCCCCGTCACCCCGCCTGTGCCCGGGCCTCGCACGAGCCTGCGCCCTCGACCCAGGAGCCTGTCACCGTGTCCCCCATGACCACACTCGCGCTCGGCCCGCAGTGGCTCGACGCGAACTATCTGATCGACCATTTCGGTCTGATCGGCGTCCTGGCCATCGTCTTCGCGGAGTCCGGCCTGCTGATCGGGTTCTTCCTGCCGGGTGACTCGCTGCTCTTCACCACCGGCCTGCTCGTCACCACGAATCAGATCGACAAGCCCCTGTGGCTGGTCGCCCTGCTCGTCGTGCTCGCCGCCGTCCTCGGTGACCAGGCGGGCTATCTCTTCGGCCGCAAGGTCGGCCCCGCGCTCTTCAAGCGCCCCGACTCCCGTCTCTTCAAGCAGGAGAACGTGGAGAAGGCGCACGAATTCTTCGAGAAATACGGCCCGAAGTCGCTGGTCCTGGCGCGTTTCGTGCCCATCATCCGGACGTTCACGCCGATCATCGCCGGCGTGAGCCGGATGAACTACCGCTCCTTCCTGATCTTCAACGTCATCGGCGGCTGCCTCTGGGGCGCCGGGGTCACCCTGCTGGGCGCCGCCCTCGGCAAGGTCGACTTCGTCAACAAGCACATCGAGCTGATCCTCGTCGCCATCGTGCTGGTCTCGGTCGTCCCGGTCGCCATCGAGCTGCTGCGCGCCCGCTCCAAGGCGAAGAAGGCGCCCGCACCCCTGCCCGGCCCCACGGGCACGCACGGCGCCCCCGGCGCGCCCATGCCCCCCTTCGACGGCCGTCCGGCCCCGCGCGGCCGCCACGCCAAGCGCTGACGCCCCGCACCTCTCCTGCCGCCGCACGCATACCAGGGCCCCCACTGGGCACCCGGAACACCCATCAGGCATGGTGGCCGTAGCAGCGGCAGGAGGCGTACGAGGAGCGTGTGGTGGCTGATCGGCAGCGGGGTGGTGCGGACCCGGTCGAGGACCGGAAGCCGCAGTCCGACGAGGCGCGCAGCGCTTTCACCCCGCCACTGGGCGTACCGCTCCCCGATCCGCCCGACGACGAGCACCCCACGTCGGAATTCGCTGTTCCGGAGGGTGTGGCCGCAGAGCCGGAGAGCGAGCCCGAAGGCTCGGCCTTCACCCTCCCCGCGGGAGCCGTGGGCCCCAGCACCACCCAGGGCACGCCCTACCCCGCCTTCACCCCGCCGCACGGCATACCCAGGGTCAGCCTCACCAAGGAGGCGCCCTGGCAGGACCGGATGCGCACGATGCTGCGCATGCCGGTCGGCGAGCGGCCCGTGCCCGAGCGCGCGGAGAAGGCCGACGAGCCGGGCCCGCCCGTACCCCGTGTGCTCGACCTGACGCTGCGCATCGGCGAGCTGCTGCTCGCGGGCGGCGAGGGCGCCGAGGACGTGGAAGCGGCGATGTTCGGTGTCGCGCACGCCTACGGCCTCGGCCGCTGCGAGCCCACCGTCACCTTCACCCTCCTGTCGGTCAGCTACCAGCCGTCCCTGATAGACGACCCCATCACGGCCAGCCGCACCGTGCGCCGCCGCGGCACCGACTACAACCGGCTCTCCGCCGTCTTCCGGCTCGTCCACGAGATCACCTCGCGCGGGCTGACCCTGGAGGAGGCGTACCGCGGCCTCGCCGAGATCCGCCGCAACCGCCACCCCTATCCGGGCTGGGCGCTCACGGCCGCCTCCGGACTGCTCGCCGGCGCGGCGAGCATGCTGGTGGGCGGCGGGGCCCTGGTCTTCCTGGCGGCGGCAGCGGGTGCGATGCTCGGCGACCGGCTGGCGTGGCTGGCGTCCGGGCGCGGGCTGCCGGAGTTCTATCAGTTCGTCGCCGCGGCCATGGCGCCCGCCGCGATGGGCGTGACCCTCAGCGCCACCCACGCGCACGTACAGGCGTCGGCGGTCATCACCGGTGGCCTGTTCGCCCTCATCCCCGGACGGGCCCTCGTGGCGGGCGTACAGGACGGCCTGACGGGCTACTACATCACCGCCGCGGCCCGGCTGCTGGAAGTCGGCTATCTGATCGTCGGCATCGTCTGCGGAGTCCTGGTCGTCCTCTACGGAGGCGTGCACATCGGCGGCAGAACGCTGAGCCCCGAGGCGGCGCTGCAACACCAGGAGCGGCCGCTGATCCAGATCATCGCCGCGATGCTGCTGGCCTTCTCCTTCGCGGTGCTGCTCCAGCAGGAGCGCAACACCGTGCTGGCGGCCACCCTCAACGGTGGGGTGGCCTGGGTGATCTACGCGGCGCTCGCCGACACCGCCAAGCTCGACCCGGTGCCCGCCACGGCCATCGCCGCCGGCCTCGTCGGCCTCTTCGGCCAGCTGCTGTCCCGCTACCGCTACGCGTCGGCCCTGCCGTACGTCACGGCGGCGATCGGCCCGCTGCTGCCGGGTAGCGCGACGTATTTCGCGCTGCTGAACTTCGCGAAGAACGAGATGAGCGCCGGCATCTCCAGCCTGACCAAGGCGGCGGCGCTGGCGCTGGCCATCGCCATCGGGGTGAACCTGGGCTCGGAGATGGCCCGGCTGTTCATCAAGGTCCCGGGAGCGGCGGCGTCCCGCCGGGCGGCGAAGCGGACCCGCGGCTTCTAGAACGGCCTCCGGGGCGGCTTCCGCGAAGGCTTCCGGACAGCTCGCGGAAAGACTTCCGGACAGCTCGCGGAGCAGCCTCCGGAAAAGGCATCCGGAACGACGAACGCGCGGCCCCCGTGCCCTCCGGGGCACTCGGGAACCGCGCGTACGTCAGTCGAACGCCGGCACCACTCAGTGGTGCGAGCCGCCCGCGGCCTCCAGGCGCTTGTAGGACGCCTCGATCTCGGCCTCGGCCTCGGCGCGGCCGACCCAGTCGGCGCCCTCGACGGACTTGCCCGGCTCCAGGTCCTTGTAGACCTCGAAGAAGTGCTGGATCTCCAGGCGGTCGAACTCCGACACGTGGTGGATGTCGCGCAGGTGCTCGACGCGCGGGTCGTTCGCCGGGACGCACAGCAGCTTGTCGTCGCCGCCGGCCTCGTCCGTCATGCGGAACATGCCGATGGCGCGGCACTTGATGAGGCAGCCCGGGAAGGTCGGCTCGTCGAGGATGACGAGCGCGTCCAGCGGGTCGCCGTCCTCACCGAGGGTGTTCTCGACGAAGCCGTAGTCGGCCGGGTAGCTGGTCGAGGTGAAGAGTCGGCGGTCCAGACGGATGCGACCGGTCTCGTGGTCCACCTCGTACTTGTTCCGCGAACCCTTCGGGATCTCGATGGTGACGTCGAACTCCACGGGTGGCTCCTCCATGATCAACACATACGTCCGGTGATGCTGTGTCCCCCCGGGCGGGTGGCTACAGCGGGTGCCATGCTCGCGGCAAGGCGCAGTGATTAAGTGTCTCTCACGCAGGTGTGTGGTGGCGAAAGGGGCTGGTCCGTGGTGCGTGAGTGGTGGCGGAGCGCCCCGCTGGAGCGGCGCGGGACCGTACGGCTCGTCGCGGTGTCGGCCCTGGCGGGCCTGGTCGCGGCGGCGGGCGCGGTGGGGGCCGCCGGGCCCTGGGAGTCCGGCCAGCGCAAGGCCGAGCGCGACCGCGCCGCCGCGGGCGCGGCGCGCGCCGACGGCCGCCACGCCGGGCCGCGGGAGCCCACCGCGCCGCCCGTCCTCACCGCCCTCGGCGGCCGGGCCACCGCGCAGGAACCGACCCGGGACGGCCTCGCCGCCGCGCTCGAACCACTGCTCAAGGACGCCGCGCTCGGCTCGGACCGGTCGGTGGCGGTGTACGACGCCGCCACCGGCAGGCAGCTCTACGGCTCCGCGCCCGACACCGCCTACACCCCCGCGTCGACGATCAAACCGGCCACCGCGGCTGCGGCGCTCGCCGCGCTCGGGCCGGACCACCGGATCGACACCACGGTCGTGGCGGGCGGCGACGGCATCGTGCTCGTGGGCGGCGGCGACCCCACGCTCACCGCGCATCCGGCCAAGGCGGGACCACAGCGGCCCGCGAGCCTCCAGGCCCTCGCGGAGGCCACCGCGCGCAAGCTGAAGGAGCGCGGCACGGAGCACACGAAGGTCACGTACGACACCTCGCTCTACTCCGGGCCGCCCCTGCACGTCATCGGCCCGAACGAGAACATCGCGCCCGTCAGCGCCCTGATGACCGACGAGGGCCGCCTCGACGACTCCGACCACGGGCCCGCGGGCCGGACCGCCGACCCGGCCGGCGACGCGGCCCGGAAGTTCGCGGAGCTGCTCGGCGAGCAGGGCGTGAAGGTCGACGGCGAGGTGGCCCAGGGCACGGCCGGGGCGAAGGCGGAACGCATCGCCGCGGTCTCCTCCCCGCCGCTGGGCGCGCTGGTCGAACGCGCCCTCACCAACAGCGACAACGACATCGCCGAGGCCCTCGCCCGGCAGACCGCCCTCGCCTCCGGGCAGCCCGCGAGCTTCGAGGGCGCGGCGAAGGCGGTCACCGAACGCCTCGACAAGCTCGGCCTCTCGGGCGCCCACGTCGCCGACGGCAGCGGCCTCGACCGCGCGGACCAGGTCTCGGCGGCCTTCCTCGCCCAGCTGCTCGTACGCGCCGCCGACCCCGCCCACCCCGAACTGCGCCCGGTCCTGACGGGCCTGCCGGTCGCCGGCTTCACCGGCACGCTGAGCGGCCGGTACGCGGACGAGGAGGCGGGCCGCGGGGCGGTCCGCGCGAAGACGGGCACGCTGACCGGCGTGAACACACTCGCCGGTACGGCGGTCTCGGCGGACGGCCGCCTTCTGACGTTCGCTTTCATGGCCTCCGGCACGAGTGACGCCGACGCGGCGCAGCGGGTCCTGGACCGCATGGCGACGGCGGTGGCGGGCTGCGGCTGCGGCGGCTGACCGCTCTTCCCCGGCCCGCCCCTTCCCGGCCGCCTCCGATGTGCGGCTCCGCCGCGTGAGGGGCCGCGCCCTCACCCCGGTCATCGAAGGCCGGAGGAGCCGGACCGCATGGACCGTGGACGCGTGACCTGCGGGCCGCAGGGACGCGGGCTACGGTCCGCACATCCAGCCTGTGGGGCACCCCCGGACGGAGTCCGTTGCCGCCTGCCGGGGAGCTCCCCCAGCAGGCGGCAACGGACCCGCAGCCGGGGGCGCGTCTGCCCCCGGCTCGGGAAGGGGCGGGCAGGGGAAAAAGCGCCGCAGGCGGCAACGCACCGCGGCCGAGGGCCCGGCGCGAGCCCCGCACCGCGGAGCCGTGTGTCAAGGGGCGGCAGGAGAGCGAAGCCCGCCGCGGCCGCGGCCGCATGGGAACCCCACCGCAGGGAACCCCTAACCGCCAGCCGTGCGCAGCACGTACGGTGAAGCCATGACGAGCATCGGTGGTGCGGAGATGGTCGACTGGAAGCTCGCGGTCGCGACCGCGACGAGGCTCGTGCGGCCGGGCCCGGAGATCGGCCGGGACGCGGCCCGCGAGGTCGTCGCGGAGCTGAGGCGGCACGCGAAGACGTCGGAGGAGCACGTCCGGGCGTTCACCCGGATGACGCCGCCGGCGTCCGAGGGCGGGGAGCACGACACCCCGGTGCTCATCGTGGACCGGGCGGGCTGGATCAAGGCGAACGTCGCCGGCTTCCGTGCCCTGCTCGGCCCGCTGCTGGAGAAGATGTCGGACCGCCGGGCCAACGTCCCCGGCGGCGCGGTGCTCGGGGCGGTCGGCGGCAAGGTGACCGGTGTGGAGCTGGGCATGCTCCTGTCGTTCCTGGCGTCCAGGGTGCTCGGGCAGTACGAGACGTTCGCGCCCGCCACCCGCGACCTGCCGGGCGCGGCAGCGGGCGGACGGCTGCTGCTGGTGGCGCCGAACATCGTCCACGTGGAGCGCGAGCTGGACGTGGATCCGCACGACTTCCGGCTGTGGGTGTGCCTCCACGAGGAGACGCACCGCACGCAGTTCACGGCCGTGCCGTGGCTGCGCGATCACATCGAGGGCGAGATCCAGGCGTTCCTGGGCGAGACGGAGGTCGACCCCGCGACGCTGCTGGAGCGGGTGCGGGAGGCGGCGCAGTCGCTGGCGGGCGGCAGGCCGCCGCAGGACGAGGAGGGCGAGGGCGGGCGCAGCATCATCGATCTGGTCCAGACGCCCGCGCAGCGCGAGATCCTCGGCCGGCTGACGGCGGTGATGTCGTTGCTGGAGGGCCACGCGGACTACGTGATGGACGGTGTGGGCCCCTCCGTCGTGCCGTCGGTGACGGAGATCCGGGAGAAGTTCCAGCAGCGTCGCGCGACCGGCGCGGGGCGCCTGGACGCGGCGCTGCGCAAGCTGCTGGGACTGGACGCCAAGCTGCGGCAGTACCGTGATGGCGAGCGGTTTGTGCGAGCGGTCGTCGACCAGGTCGGTATGGACGGTTTCAACCGGGTCTGGACGTCCCCGAACACCCTCCCGACCAAGGCGGAGATCGCCAAACCGGCGGACTGGGTCGCGAGGGTGCACGGAAAGACGGAATCCTGAAGCGGACGCTCCACCTCCGGGTAGAACGCTTCCGTAATCACCCGTCCGAGGGACCGTGGGCCAGGGGTGGGCGTGCGATGCTCGGGTAATGGCTCGCTTCTGTCACCATCGACGCACACAGCGTGACTGAAGCTCGAAGCTCGCGCAGCTCCGACCATCTCCATATGGAACGATTGGACACACGGACATGGGTCCACATCCCGCGGTCGCCGCGATACGCCTGGCGGTCCGCCGCGTACTTCACGACGTCCTCACCCCCACCACACCCGCATCCGTAACCCCCACCCCCGCCGGCCGGCCCCCGCTCGTCCTGGTCGCCTGCTCCGGTGGCGCCGACTCCATGGCCCTGGCCTCCGCACTGGCCTTCGAGGCGCCCAAGCTCGGCATCAGGGCCGGAGGAGTCACCGTCGACCACGGCCTCCAGCACGGCTCCGACATCCGCGCCGCCGAGGTCGTCAGCAGGATGACGGCCCTCGGCCTCGACCCCGTCGAGGCCGTCACCGTGTCCGTCGGCAGGGAAGGCGGTCCGGAGGCCGCCGCCCGCGACGCCCGCTACGCCGCCCTGGACGCCGTCGCCGAGCGGCACGGAGCCGCCGCGATCCTGCTCGGCCACACCCGCGACGACCAGGCGGAGACCGTGCTCCTCGGGCTCGCCCGCGGCTCCGGCATCCGCTCGCTCTCCGGCATGGCCGTCGCCTCCGGCGTCGGCGGCCGCTATCGCAGGCCCTTCCTCGGCCTGGACCGCCAGACGGCCCGCAAGGCGTGCATGGTCCAATCGCTCCCCGTCTGGGACGACCCGCACAACGCCGACCCGGCCTACACCCGCTCCCGGGTCCGCCACGAAGCACTGCCCGTCCTGGAGAAGGCACTCGGCAAGGGCGTGGTCGAGGCCCTCGCCCGCACCGCCCAGCTCTCGCGGGACGACGCCGACGCGCTCGACGGCTGGGCCGCCGCCGTCGAGCCCTCCGTGCGGGACGACAGTGGCGCGCTGGAGGCCGCGAAGCTGTTCGCCCTGCCCCCCGCCGTCCGCCGCCGGGTGCTGCGCCGCGCGGTCATCTCGGCGGGCGCACCGGCCGGTTCGCTCTTCGCCCGGCACATCGAGGAAGTCGACCGGCTGATCACCGGTTGGCGCGGTCAGGGGGCCATCAATCTGCCCGGGCGCGTCGCGGTCCGCAGGCAGGGTGGCAGACTGGTCCTTCGGCAGGGCTGATTCGAACGAGTGCGAACGAGCACGGCTCGCCTCGAACAAGCCGGATGAGACAGAGCCGGACGAGCCTTCAACGAACGAGAGTGGCGCGGGTGGACGACAAGGACATGGGCACCGACCTCAAGTCGGTGCTCATCACCAAGGAAGAGATCGACGCGAAGCTGGCGGAGCTGGCGGCGAAGATCGACGCGGAGTACGCGGGCAGGGACCTGCTCATCGTCGGTGTCCTCAAGGGCGCCGTGATGGTGATGGCGGACCTGGCGCGCGCGTTGTCCACCCCCCTCACGATGGACTGGATGGCCGTGTCCTCGTACGGCGCGGGCACCCAGTCCTCCGGCGTGGTCCGGATCCTCAAGGACCTCGACACCGACATCAAGGGCAAGGACGTCCTGATCGTCGAGGACATCATCGACTCCGGCCTGACGCTGTCCTGGCTGCTGTCGAACCTCGGCTCGCGGGAGCCCGCCTCCCTCAATGTCGTCACCCTCCTGCGCAAGCCGGAGGCGGCCAAGGTCGCCATCGACGTGAAGTGGGTCGGCTTCGACATCCCGAACGAGTTCGTCGTCGGTTACGGCCTCGACTTCGCCGAGAAGTACCGCAATCTGCCCTTCGTGGGCACGCTCGCGCCGCACGTCTACGGCGGCTAGGGCCCCCGCCCGGACGGGACTCTCCACGCGCGGGAACCGACTGGCGGTTTCCGCCGTTGGAGCATGGGAAGGCGGGTTGTTTGACCGCCTGCGGCGGCGTCGGGTGACAATGCTGGGGTACCGTCCGAAGGTCAGTCTTTTCAATCTTTTTCAAGGTCGAGCAGAACACCGTACGCACGCACCCCCTGACAGGGGCGGCCGTGCCTCACTGTGGCAGGAGGGACGGGGCGCTCGCGCCCCGTATGGATGGACGTGAAGCGCTACTTCCGTGGGCCGGTCATGTGGATCGTGCTGGCCGTCCTCGCCGTGGTCGTGTTGATGCAGGTCGTCGGCTCGTCCGGCGGCTACAAGTCGGTGGACACCAGCCAGGTCGTCAACGCGATCAACAAGGACCTGGTGAAATCGGCCGAGCTGACCACCGGCGACGAGAACAAGATCAAGGTCGAGCTCAAGGACGGCCAGAAGGTCAAGGGCAGCGGCAAGATCCAGGCGAACTACATCGGCGACCAGGGCGTCGACCTCGCCAAGACCTTGCAGGCCAAGGCCGACTCCAAGCAGATCTCCGACGGCTACAACATCTCGACGTCGAAGCAGAACCCCTTCATCGGGGTGCTGCTCTCGCTGCTGCCGTTCGTCCTGATCGTCGTGGTCTTCCTCTTCCTGATGAATCAGATGCAGGGCGGCGGCTCCCGAGTGATGAACTTCGGGAAGTCCAAGGCCAAGCTGATCACCAAGGACACCCCGAAGACGACCTTCGCCGATGTGGCCGGGTCGGACGAGGCGGTCGAGGAGCTCCACGAGATCAAGGAGTTCCTCCAGGAGCCGGCGAAGTTCCAGGCCGTGGGAGCCAAGATCCCCAAGGGCGTCCTGCTCTACGGCCCGCCCGGCACGGGCAAGACCCTGCTCGCGCGCGCCGTCGCCGGCGAGGCGGGCGTGCCCTTCTACTCGATCTCGGGCTCCGACTTCGTCGAGATGTTCGTGGGTGTCGGCGCCTCGCGCGTCCGTGACCTCTTCGAGCAGGCCAAGGCCAACGCCCCCGCCATCGTCTTCGTCGACGAGATCGACGCCGTCGGCCGGCACCGTGGCGCGGGCCTCGGCGGCGGTCACGACGAGCGCGAGCAGACCCTCAACCAGCTGCTGGTCGAGATGGACGGCTTCGACGTGAAGGGCGGCGTCATCCTGATCGCCGCCACGAACCGCCCGGACATCCTCGACCCGGCGCTGCTGCGCCCGGGCCGCTTCGACCGGCAGATCGCCGTCGACCGCCCGGACATGCAGGGCCGTCTGGAGATCCTCAAGGTTCACCAGAAGGGCAAGCCGGTCGCCCCGGACGTCGACCTCTCGGCCGTCGCCCGCCGCACCCCCGGCTTCACCGGTGCCGATCTCTCCAACGTGCTGAACGAGGCCGCCCTGCTGACGGCCCGCAGCGACAAGAAGCTGATCGACAACCACATGCTGGACGAGGCGATCGACCGTGTCGTGGCCGGACCGCAGAAGCGGACCCGGATCATGAGCGACAAGGAGAAGAAGATCACCGCCTACCACGAGGGCGGTCACGCCCTGGTCGCGGCGGCGTCCCCGAACTCCGACCCGGTGCACAAGATCACGATCCTGTCCCGCGGCCGCGCGCTCGGCTACACCATGGTCCTGCCCGACGAGGACAAGTACTCCACCACGCGCAACGAGATGCTCGACCAGCTGGCGTACATGCTGGGCGGCCGCGCGGCCGAGGAGCTCGTCTTCCACGACCCGACCACCGGCGCGGCCAACGACATCGAGAAGGCCACGGCCACGGCCCGAGCGATGGTCACGCAGTACGGCATGACCGAGCGGCTCGGTGCGATCAAGTTCGGCTCGGACAACAGCGAGCCGTTCCTGGGCCGTGAGATGTCGCACCAGCGCGACTACTCGGAAGAGGTCGCGGCCCTGGTCGACGAAGAGGTCAAGAAGCTCATCGAGACCGCGCACAACGAGGCGTGGGAGATCCTCGTCGAGAACCGCGACGTCCTCGACAACCTGGTTCTGGCCCTCCTGGAGAAGGAGACGCTGAACAAGGAGGAGATCGCCGAGGTCTTCAAGCACATCGTGAAGCGCCCGGCCCGCCCGGCGTGGACCGGCTCCTCGCGCCGTACGCCCTCCACCCGCCCGCCGGTGCTCTCCCCCAAGGAGCTCGCGCCGAGCAACGGCGGCCAGCCCGTGGAGCAGGCCGACCTCCCGGACGACACCCGCCCGGAGCTCTGACTGGCAAGAACAGCTGAAGCCGGGCACCTCACCAGGCCCGGAATGGATGCCGCGTTTCCCAGGTTATTAGCCTGGGGGACGCGGCTTTCCGCATCGTGGCCGCTGTCGGCCCGTACGTACGCATGAGAGAACGAGGCAACTCCATGACCGACCCGGTGACGCTGGACGCCGAGAGCTCCATCGGCGCATTCGACGAGAAGCGGGCCGAGAACGCCGTCCGTGAGCTGCTGATCGCGGTGGGCGAGGATCCCGACCGCGAGGGGCTCCGCGAGACGCCGGCGCGGGTCGCTCGTGCGTACAAGGAGATATTCGCGGGGCTGTGGCAGCAGCCGGAGTCGGTGCTGACCACGACCTTCGACATCGGGCACGACGAGATGGTGCTCGTCCGCGACATCGAGGTCTACAGCACCTGTGAGCACCACCTGGTGCCCTTCCACGGTGTGGCCCACGTCGGCTATATCCCCGCCACCAGCGGCAAGATCACGGGGCTGTCGAAGCTGGCCCGCCTGGTGGACGTCTACGCCCGCCGCCCGCAGGTCCAGGAGCGGCTCACCACGCAGATCGCGGACTCGCTGATGGAGATCCTGGAGCCGCGCGGTGTGATCGTGGTCATCGAGTGCGAGCACATGTGCATGTCGATGCGGGGCATCCGCAAGCCCGGCGCGAAGACGCTGACCTCGGCCGTACGCGGCCAGCTGCGCGACCCCGCGACCCGCGCCGAGGCCATGAGCCTGATCATGTCCTCCCGCTGACCCGGGACCGCAGGCCGCGAAACCGAAGCCGCCCGCCACGACCGAGGTCGTGACGGGCGGCTTCGCGGTGTGCGGCGGGGGTCAGGCGCTGAGGCGGCTGCCCATCCACTGGAGGGTGCCGGGGATCTCACGGCGCCAGGTGTTGAAGTTGTGGCCACCGGTGTCCAGGATCATCGAGGAGACGCGGGTGGGGTGATGCTTCGCCGCGTCGATGAACTTCAGGGTGTCCTCGTAGTTGTGCTCGCCCTGCTTGCTGCTGGTCACCAGGAGGGAGACGGGCGGCAGCGGCTTGTTCTTCAGGCGCCACATCAGGTCGTTCTCCTTCTCCAGCTTCTTGCTGCCGCCGAAGAGGGAACCGGTCGTGGCGTCCTGGGCGGCCTTGTAGTAGCCGGACAGAGCGGCGGCGGCGCCGTAGGCGTCGGGGTGGCGCATGGCGAACTTCAGCGCGCAGTAGCCGCCGGTGGAGTCGCCGATCATGCCCCAGTTGGCGGCCTTGGTGCCGATGCGGTACTGCTCGGAGAGCCCTTTGCGCAGGTCCTTGGTGAAGAAGGTCTCGGTCTGCGGGCCGCCGGGTATGTCTATGCACTCGGTGTCACGGGGCGGGGCGACCGTCGGGCGCATCATCACCAGGATGGTGGGCTGCATCTTCTTCGCCTTGGCGAGCTTCTGCGCCTCCTGCGGGTAGTGCAGGCCCTTGATCAGGGCTTCGGCGGTGCCGGGGAAGCCGGTCAGGACGACCGAGGCGGGAAAGGTCTTGTGGGCGTACTGCGGCTGAAAGTACTCCGGCGGGAGGTAGACGTACGCCGGGCTCACGATCTTGGACTCGGGCCCTTTGATGTTGACCTTCTCGACCTTGCCCGCGATCGAGGGCACCGTGCCGTGGCCCTTCACCTGCTGGATGCCGACGACCTCGACCGGCTTGCTGCCGGCGCTGTGGTCCACGACCACGCCCTGCCCCTTCTCCAGGCCGAAGAGGTCCGCCCAGGAGGCGAAGAAGCCGAAGGACTGGTTCGCCCAGAGGCCGATCGCGGCGAACAGCGTCAGCTGGGTGGCGAGCATCATGCCGAACCGGCCCAGGACCGATCCGACGCTCTTCTTGCCCAGACGGGGCCAGAGCCAAATGGTCAACGCGAAGAGCACTACCGCCGCCGCTATGGCAAGCAGCAGAACCGCCATGCTGGTGAGACCCATGAGGTGCTTTCTGCCGAGCGGCCCGCCGCGGGCCGCGGAATGGTTACTTCTTTCCGGGCTCGGCCCCCGGCGGAACCTCAACCCCGAAACCGTCGTCCTACAGGGCGCACATTGTCCGGGCGCTGCCGCCAGAAGGCGCAGGACCACTCGACAGGACGACGGGAAGAGATGTCTGTCAGGGTAGATGGCAAAAAGTCCGATGGGGTTCCCGAGGGAACCAAGCGACTGTCGAGGCTTGCGCGTATCGCCAAGGGGCCGCGCCCCGAGAACGTGCCGACCGTGGTGGGATGGGTCGGCATCATCATCGGCCTGCTCAACATCGTGGCCGGCGTCGTCCCGAGGGTCCGCTGGAGCAAGTTCCACACCTGGGCCGAGGTCCTGCCCGGCACGGTGACCCAGCTCGCGGCGGCCGGGTCCATCGTCGTCGGCATCCTGATGCTGATGCTGGCCCATGGCCTCATCCGCGCCAAGCAGCGGGCCTGGATGGCCGCCGTCGTCGTCCTGCCGATCGGTGCGGCCGCCCAGCTGATCTACCGCCACTCGATCATCGGCACGATCTGCTCGCTGGCGCTCTTCGCCTACCTGGTCTGGCATAAGCCCTCCTTCACGGCGCTGCCCGACCCGCGCAGCCGCTGGAAGGCGGTGGCGAACTTCATCATCATGGGTGGCGTCAGCTTCACCCTCGGGTGGATCATCGTCGGCTCGCAGTACCGGCGGATGGTCGGTGACCCGTCCGTCCTCGAGCAGATCGAGCACGTGATCTGGGGCCTCTTCGGCTTCGAGGGCTCCATCCGCTACACCCACGGCGTCGACTACACCGTCGGCTACTCCCTCGGCGCCCTCGGCCTGCTGACCGTCGCCTCCACCGCCTACCTCGCCTTCCGCCCGGCCTACCCGGCCGCGGTCCTCACCGAGGAGGACGAGGACCGCCTGCGCGAGCTGCTCGCCAAGCACGGCGCGCGTGACTCGCTCGGCCACTTCGCGCTGCGCCGCGACAAGAGCGTCGTCTTCTCCCCGTCGGGCAAGGCCGCCGTCTCCTACCGCGTCGTCTCCGGTGTGATGCTCGCCAGCGGTGACCCGATCGGTGACGTCGAGGCGTGGCCGGGCGCGATCGAGAAGTTCATGGAGCTGGCCAAGCGCCACTCCTGGACCCCGGCCGTCGCCGGCTGCAGCGAGACCGGTGGCGAGGTCTGGACCCGCGAGACCGGTCTGGACGCGCTGGAGATGGGCGACGAGGCCATCGTCGACGTCGCCGACTTCTCCCTCACCGGGCGTGCCATGCGCAACGTCCGCCAGATGGTCAAGCGCATCGAGCGCAACGGCTACGAGACCAAGGTGCGCCGCGTCGGCGAGCTCAGCCCCGAGGAGCTGACCGCCGTCCAGCAGGCCGCCGAGGCATGGCGCGACACCGAGGACGAGCGCGGCTTCTCGATGGCCCTGGGCCGTATCGGCGACCCCAAGGACCTCGACGCCGTCATCGCCACGGCCCACAAGGCCCCCGAGGAGGGCGAGGCGCCCAGCCCCTTCGGCGACCTCAAGGCCATGCAGCACTTCGTGCCCTGGGGCCCGGACGGCCAGTCGCTGGAGCTGATGCGCCGCGACCGCAGCGCCGACCCCGGCATGAACGAGCTCCTCATCGTCGCCTTCCTCCAGGCCGCGCCCGACCTGAAGATCAAGCGCCTGTCGCTGAACTTCGCGTTCTTCCGCTCCGCCCTGGAGCGCGGCGGGAAGCTCGGCGCCGGCCCGGTCGTGCGCGTCCAGCGGGCGGTGCTGGTCTTCCTCTCGCGCTGGTTCCAGATCGAGTCGCTGTACAAGTTCAACGAGAAGTTCCGGCCCCGCTGGGAGCCCCGCTTCATCGTCTTCCCGAACAACCGCGACCTGCCGCGCATCGGCTTCGCGATGATGCAGGCGGAGGGCTTCCTGGAGCTGCCGCGCCTGCTGCGCCGCCGCCCGGCGGAGCCCAAGGAGTTCATGGACGACGAGAAGGTCTCGGCCGCGGAGGTCACGCGCGCCGCGTGACTTTCGCGGTCAGGGCCCGGGGCCCCGTCCGGCGGCGAAGAGCTGCCGGGCGGGGCCCCGCCCGTTTGCGGCGGCGGTGCCGCGCCCGGCGGCAACGCCCAGCGCGGCGAGCAGGCAGGCGGCGCGCCCTTCACCGCACGCCCTAGGCTGGTGGCATGAGTGCGTTGCGTGGTCGATTCGGGCCGGTCGGTCTGCCGGAGTGGGACCGCTGTGCGGTGATGGGCGTGGTCAACGTCACGCCCGATTCCTTCTCCGACGGCGGCCGTTGGTTCGACACCGAGGGGGCGGTCAAGCGGGGCCTGGACCTGGCGGCCCAGGGGGCCGACCTGGTCGACGTGGGCGGTGAGTCGACCCGTCCGGGCGCGGCCCGGGTGGACGAGCGCGAGGAGCTGCGCCGGGTGGTCCCCGTGGTCCGCGGGCTGGCGTCCGAAGGGGTGGTGGTGTCCGTGGACACCATGCGCGCCTCGGTCGCGGAGGCGGCCGTCGAGGCGGGCGCGGTGCTGGTCAACGACGTGAGCGGCGGCCTGGCGGACCCGGCGATGGTGCCGGTGGTGGCCACCGCCGGGGTGCCGTTCGTGGTGATGCACTGGCGCGGCTTCAGCGAGGACATGAACAGCCGGGCCGTCTACGGCGACGTGGTCGGCGAGGTCCTCGGCGAGCTGCGGCAGCGGCTGGACGCCGTGGTCGCCGCGGGGGTGGCCCCGGAGCGGCTGGTCGTCGACCCCGGCCTGGGCTTCGCGAAGACCGCGGACCACGACCTGGCCCTGGTTGCCCAGCTGGCCAGGCTCCGCCGGGAGCTGGGGCTGCCGATGCTGGTGGCCGCCTCCCGGAAGCGCTTCCTCGGCCGGGTGCTGGCCGGTGCCGAGGGCGCCAGCCCGCCCCCGGCGCGGGAGCGGGACGCCGCGACGGCCGCGGTGTCGGCGATCGCCGCGCGCGAGGGCGCGTGGGCGGTGCGGGTGCACGAGGTACGGGCCAGCGCCGACGCGGTGCGGGTGGTGCGCGCCGTGGACCTGGCGGCGGAGACGGCAGGGGTGGCGATGGTGGCAGAGGCGGCGGGCGCCCCGGGCGCCGAGGGGGCCGAGTGAGCACGGCCCGTACCGACAGCGAGCGGGTCGAGCTGGCGAACACCGCGCTGTACGAGGCGGTCGAGCGCGGTGACACGGTGGCCATGGGGCAGCTGTGGCTGGACGACCCCGGGACCGAGGTGTCCTGCGTGCACCCGGGCTGGCCGGTGCTGCGCGGGCGGAGCGAGGTGCTCCGTTCGTATGCGCTGATCATGGCGAGCACCGACTACATCCAGTTCTTCCTGACGGACGTCGAGGTCGCGGTGGCCGGTGACACGGCGCTGGTGACCTGCACGGAGAACATCCTCAGCGGCGGCCCGTCCGAGTCGGAGGGCGAGCTGGGCCCGCTGGTGGGCCAGCTGGTCGTGGCGACCAACACCTTCCGCCGGGTGGGTGCGGAGTGGAAGGTGTGGTCCCACCACGGCTCGCCCGTGCTCGCGGGACGTGAGGACGAGGACGAGGAAGGCCCGGAGGACAGGGAGGGCACCAACGGCCCGGAGGGGGCGTGACAGCCGGCCGGGCGTCAGTACGCGAGTGCGCCGAGCCACTCGTTCGGGGTGCCGGGTGGTCGGGTAGGGGTGAGGCACGGAGCCGGGGGTAAGCGCCGCGGGACCGGTCGGCGGCCCCGCGATTCCCTGTCCGTAACGTTCTTTGGCATCCGCAAACATCCGTACATGTCATCGCATATCGGCAGCACAGCATGGCGTCCGGGTGCGAGCGCTGTCGGTGCTCGCAGGTAGATTCGAAGTGGGTACCCCGGCCGACGGGGGGACGGGCGATGTGCCGGCAGTGCCGGTACGCACTCGCCATACCGACGACCAGCAGGAGTGATTCGTGTGGATCGTGTCGCGCTGCGCGGCCTGAAGGCCCGCGGGCACCACGGGGTTTTCCCCCGGGAACGCGAGGAGGGCCAGACCTTCATCGTGGACCTGGTGCTGAGCCTGGACACCCGGCCCGCCGCGGCCACCGATGACCTCGCGAAGACCGTGCACTACGGCGTGGTGGCGGAGGAGGTCGTCGACGTCGTCCAGGGCGAACCCGTCGATCTGATCGAGACCCTCGCCGAGCGGATCGCCCAGGTGTGTCTGAAGCACGAAGCGGTGCGGGAGGTGGAGGTCGTGGTGCACAAGCCCGACGCCCCCATCACCGTGCCTTTTGACGATGTGACGATCACTATTACGCGGAGCCGTGTATGAGCAGCAGCGACCCGACCGTGCAGCCGGTGCCCGCCTCCGTGGTGGAGCAGGTGGACGCCGCCGACGTGACCTTGAGCAACCCCAAGCGGGCCGTGATCTCGCTGGGCAGCAACCTCGGCAACCGCCTGGAGACCCTCCAGGGCGCGATCGACGCGCTGGAGGACACGCCCGGTCTGCGGGTCAAAGCGGTCTCCCCGGTCTACGAGACGGAGCCGTGGGGCGTCGAGCCGGGCACCCAGCCCGCGTATTTCAACGCCGTCGTCCTGGTGAAGACCACCCTCCCGCCGGGCTCCCTGCTGGAGCGCGGGCACGCGATCGAGGAAGCCTTCGAGCGGGTGCGGGACGAGCGCTGGGGCCCCCGGACCCTCGATGTCGACATCGTCAGCTATCAGGACGTCCTCTCCGACGACCCCGTCCTCACGCTGCCGCACCCGCGCGTCCACGAGCGCGCCTTCGTGCTGGCGCCGTGGCACGACGTGGACCCGGAGGCCGTGGTCCCGGGGCACGGCGCGGTCGTCGAGCTGCTGGCCCAGGTCGGGCTCGAGGGGGTCGCCCCCCGGGTCGACCTGGAACTCCGGCTGCCCGAGTAGGCGGTCGGCCGGGAAACGTACGAGATGAGGAGCGAGGGCGCGGAGCGGTCCGCTCCGCGATCTGCTCACGGAGGAGCTGACCGGTGAAGCAACTGCGGGTCAGAGTGCTGGCCGGGCTGTTCGTCGTGGCCGGGGTGGTGTCCTGGGCGGGCGCCCGGCTGTGGGACGCCTTCGGCACACTGCCGAGCGTGCCCGTGGCCGCCCCCATCGTGCTGGCGGTCATCGCCGTCGTGCTGGCCGCGACGGCGTTCTCGCTGCGCGGCCGGCTGCGGGCGCAGCGCGAGCGGCGCCCCGGCGCGAAGGGCGTCGACCCCCTGGTGGCCGCCCGCGCGGTGGTCTTCGGCCAGGCGAGCGCGCTGGTGGCGGCGCTGGTCGGGGGCATGTACGGCGGTGTGGGCGCGTTCCTGCTGCTGGCCGGGCTGGAGAACAACCCGGCCCGCCGGGACCAGACGATCTACGCCGGAGCGTCGGTGCTCGCCGCCGTCTGCGTCATAGTGGCGGCGTTCTTCCTGGAGCGGGTCTGCAAGCTGCCGGAGGACGACGACGAGGAGGGCGGCAAGGGCGCGGCACGCGCCTGAGCCGTCCGTATGCCCGCGCCGTTCGCGTCGGCGGAGTGCGCGCAGGGGTGCCCGGGTCCGCCCGGAGCACCCCTTTCAGCTGTCCGGAGGGCGTGCCCGGACCCGTCCTCTCCTGCTGTCCGGGGGCGTGCCGGTTCCGGCCCGGCCACGTCTCTTCCCGCTGTCCGGAGGGTGTGCCCGGATCCGTTACGGCCACGTCCTTCCGGTTGTCCGAAGAGCGTGCCGGGTCCGGCAGGACCGCCTTCCGGCTGCCCGAGCGGACGGCTACGCGTCGGCGACGGTCTCCACCGACACGTCCGCGCGTGCCGCGCCCGTCGCGTCCGCCGCCGTGGACCGCCGCAGGGCCTCGTGCAGGCGGGCCGGCGTCAGGACGCCCACGAAGCGGTCCGCCTGCTCGCCGTCGAGGACGGCGATCCAGCCCGCGTCGTGCTGGAGCATCGTGCTGAACGCCTGCTTGAGCGACGCCCCCACCGGCAGCCAGGCGTCCATGCGCCGGGAGTGGCCGCGGACCTTGCCGCCGTCGGCCGCGCCGCCCAGCGCCTCCGCCGAGACCCAGCCGTGCAGCCCGTCCGCGCGATCCAGGACCACCGCCCAGCGCGCCCCCTCGGCCGCCAGCCGGGCCGCGGCCTCGCCCACCGGGTCGTCGAGGTGGACGACCGGCGGCTGTTCGAGGTCGCCGGGCTCGATGGGGGTGACGGACAGCCGCTTCAGGCCCCGGTCGGCGCCGACGAAGTCGGCCACGTACGGCGTGGCGGGCGCGCCGAGCACGGCCGCCGGCGGGTCGAACTGTTCGATGCGCCCGTTGCCGTAGACCGCGATGCGGTCGCCGAGCCGGACGGCCTCCTCCATGTCGTGGGTGACGAAGAGGACCGTCTTGCGCACCTGCGACTGGAGCCGCAGGAACTCGCTCTGCAGGTGCTCGCGGACCACCGGGTCGACCGCGCCGAACGGCTCGTCCATCAGCAGCACGGGCGGGTCGGCGGCCAGGGCGCGGGCCACGCCGACGCGCTGGCGCTGCCCGCCGGAGAGCTGCTCGGGATAGCGGTCGCCGTAGACGGACGGGTCGAGCCCGACCAGGTCGAGCAGCTCGGCGGCGCGGGCGCGGGCCTTCTTGCGCTGCCAGCCGAGCAGGTGCGGGACCGTCGCGGTGTTGTCGAGCACGGTCTTGTGCGGGAAGAGGCCGACCTGCTGGATGACGTAGCCGATCCGGCGGCGCAGTTCGACGGGGTCGGCCTTGGCGATGTCCTCCCCGTCGAGGAGGATCCGGCCGCCGGTCGGCTCGATCAGCCGGTTGACCATCTTCATCGTGGTGGTCTTGCCGCAGCCGGACGGTCCGACGAGCGTGACCAGCTCGCCCTCCGCCACCTCGAAGGACAGGTCGTCCACGGCGGTGGTGCCATCGGCGTAGCGCTTGGTGACATGCTCGAAGCGGATCATGGTTCCCCATTCTGGCCGTACTCGCTCCCGACATTGTTGCCGTTGTGTGGCGCCGGACTCGAATGTCAGTGCCCGGGGTTAGGGTCGCCAGTAACCGACGGTCAAGGCCCAGGGGGAGGTGAGAGCGTATGGCGGGGCAGAACTGCCTGGTCTCCAACGACTGGATCTGCGGCGAGTATCTGCGGACCCGCGGCCACGAGCTGACGGATGCCACGCTCCAGCACATCGGGATCACACTGGCTTCGGTCGCCATCGGCGTGCTCGTCGCCTTTCCGCTGGCGTTGCTGGCCCGCAGATGGCGGGCGGCGGCGGGCCCGGTGCTCGGCCTGACCACCGTGCTCTACACGGTGCCCTCGCTGGCCATGTTCTCGCTGCTGGTGCCCGTCTTCGGGCTGTCGGTGTCGGTCGTGGTCACCGGGCTGGTGCTCTATTCGCTGACGGTGCTCGTGCGGAACATCCTGACGGGGCTCGCCTCGGTGCCCGAGGAGGCCCGCGAGGCGGCGCGCGGCATGGGCTACGGCCCGCTGCGCCTGCTCTTCGCGGTGGAGCTCCCGCTGGCGCTGCCCGCCCTGATGGCGGGCCTGCGGATCGCCACGGTCTCCACCGTCTCGCTCACCACGGTCGGCGCCATCATCGGCTACGGCGGCCTGGGCAACCTCATCTATGAGGGCATGCACAGCTACTTCAAGGCACAGGTGCTCACCGCCTCGGTGCTGTGCGTGGCGCTCGCGATCGTGGCGGACGTCCTGCTGCTGCTCGTGCAGCGGCTGCTGACGCCGTGGACGCGGGCAGGCGGGAAGACGAAGCGCCGTGGCAGGGGCGCGCGCGAGCGGCTGAGCGCCGAGGGGGCTGTGTGATGGGCGTCATCGACCGCACCTGGACGTGGCTGACGACCGGCTCGCACTGGTCCGGCACCGACGGCGTATGGCACCGGCTGGGCGAGCACCTGTTCCTGACGTTCGCCTGCCTGGCGATCTCGTGCGCCATCGCGCTGCCCGTCGCCGTGCTGCTCGGCCACGTGGGCCGCGGCGGCGCCCTCGCGGTGAACATCTCCAACGCGGGGCGCGCCGTGCCGACGTTCGCGGTGCTGGTGCTGTTGCTGCTCAGCCCGCTGGGTACGCATGGCTCATGGCCGACCGTCATCGCGCTGGTGCTGTTCGCGATCCCGCCGCTGCTCACCAACGCGTACGTCGGGATGCGCGAGGTCGACCGGGACGTGGTCGAGGCCGCGCGGGGCATGGGCATGACCGGCCGTCAGCTGATCGGCCGGGTGGAGCTGCCGCTGGCCTTCCCGCTGATAGCGACCGGAGTGCGGACCGCCGCGGTGCAGGTGGTGGCCACGACCACGCTCGCGGCGCTGCCGGGCGGCGGTGGCCTCGGCCGGATCATCACGGCGGGCTTCCGGCTCACCGACACCGCGCAAGTGGTGTCCGGGGCGGTGCTGGTGGCCGTGCTCGCGCTGCTGGTCGAGGGGGTGCTGGTGGTCCTGGAGCGGCTGCTGGACCCGGTGCGTCGGCGTGTGAAGCGCACGGCGGGCCGGGCGCCGGGCGGCGAGGGGCCGGCGGCGCCCGCCGACGCCGTCCCGGTGGGCGGCGCTGTGTGACATCCGAGCTCCGTCCGTCCACGCGCGGCCGCGGAGACTGACGACTGATCAAGGGGTGTCCGGGTGCACCGGGCCCCCGACCGAATGGATGGAGTTCCCCATGAGCAGGACCCCGCGTCGAGCGCGGACCACGCGCGCGCTGCTGGCGATGGCGGGCGTCGCCACCCTGACGGCGGGCCTCGCCGCGTGCGGTGGGGACAGCCTGGAGAAGTCCGGTGGCGGTGACGCGTCCGGGCGGCCCGGCGAGGGTTCGCTGGTCATCGGATCGGCGTCCTTCACCGAGTCCAAGGTGCTCGCCGAGATATACGCGGGCCTGCTGAAGGACGCCGGCTATTCGACGTCGATCAAGACCGTCGACGCCCGCGAGCTCTATGAACCGGAGCTGGAGAACGGCAAGATCGACATCGTCCCGGAGTATGCCGCGACGCTCGCCGAATTCCTCAACAAGAAGCAGAACGGCAAGGACGCTCCGACGGTCGCCTCGGCCGATGCCGGCACCACGGTGAAGGCGCTCCGTAAACTCGCCGAGCCGCGCGGCCTCAAGGTGCTGGACCCCGGCCGGGCCGTCGACCAGAACGCCTTCGCGGTGACCGCGGAGTTCGCCGCGAAACACCAGCTCAAGACGCTTTCCGACCTCGGCGCGGCAAAGGAGAAGGTCAAGCTCGCGGCGGGCGACGAATGCCCCCAGCGGCCCTTCTGCCAGCCCGGTCTGGAGAAGACGTACGGCATCGACGTCACCGGCATCGACCCGCTGGAGGTCGGCAGTACGCAGGCCAAGCAGGCGGTCAAGTCCGGCAAGGACCAGATGGTGCTGACCACCACCACGGACGCCACACTCGAACAGTTCGGTCTCGTTCTGCTGGAGGACGACAAGAAGCTCCAGAACTCCGACAACGTGTTGCCCGTCGTGAATGCGAAGAAGGCCGGTTCGCAGAAGATCGCCGACGCTCTCGGCAAGCTCAACAGGGTGCTGACCACGGCCGATCTCACCGAACTCAACAAGAAGGTCGACGCGCAGCGGCTCAAGCCCGCGGATGTGGCCGCGCGGTACCTCAAGGACAAGGGCTTGCTGACGAAGGAGAAGCAGTAGGAGAGAAGTAAGATCAAGGGAAGAGTTTGGTGGTGGAGTCACACTCCCGAGGCGACGCACGGTAAGTTTCAGGCCATGCCACGAGGACGCCATCGCCATTCACCGCCCCTGCACAGGCTTCTTCCCCCGTCGGCGGTCGCAGCGACATCGGTCGCCGCTGCCGCCGGTGCTTGGGTGGTAGGTGAAACGGTCGTCATCCGGGGCCTCGCCGCGGCCGCTGCCGCCGCCGCGGTGGTCGGTGCCGTGCTGATGCGCCGTTGGGACCACGCCGCCGGGAAGCGGGTCGCCCAGCTCAACGCCGCCCGGGTGCGCGATGAGTGGAAGACCGACGAGCGCATCGCCGAGCTGGAGACGGAGCTGGAGGAAGCCCGCGCCGGCCGCGCCAGGGCGGAGACCAAGCTGCGCGGCAAACGCGCCGAGCTCGCCCGTCTCCGCAGTGAACACGCCGACCTGCTGCGCCGCTACGCCGCGGCCGAGACCGGGCGCGCCAGCGCGCTGGAGGGCCGCCGCCAGGCCCAGGGCACCGCGCCCCGCGGCGCGAAGGCGCTGGAGTCCGCCGCGGCTTCGGCCGGTGCCGACGGGGCCGCCGTCGCCGCGTCCGCGTACCGCAAGGCCGCCGAGGCCCTGCGCGACCTGGAGCGGAACGCGGCGATCCAGCGGGACGCGGAAGCCGCCACGGAGCCCGGCCAGGACGCGAACCCGGCGCTGACGGACGTCGTACCTCCGAGCGGGCTGCCGGCCACCGGCGAGACCCTGAGCGCCGCGGACGCGGCGAGGGCCGCCAAGCGGCGTACGGGCGTGAAGGCCGCCGAGGAGACGGAGACCACCGCTCCCCAGGACCTCCAGGCCGCGAAGGCTCCCGAGGACCTGAAGGCCGCAGGGGCTCCCGAGGCTCCGGAGGCTCTGGCGGTCCCGAAGGCCGCGGAGGAAGCCGGGGACCGCGCCGTCGACGAGACCGGTGAGGCCCCCGTCGCGAAGAGCACGCCGCCCGCGCCCCGGCCCGCCTCCGCCGTCGTGCCGCAGCAGCACCCAGCCCGGCGCCCCGCGTCGCGCACACAGGGCGGCTTCGACTTCTTCGGCACCCAGCGGACGCCCTCCGCCGCGCGGCCCGTCGAGGAGACGGACCTCGCGGACGTCGTCGGCGAGGAGGTGCTCGCCGAGGCCGAAGCCGCGGAGCAGCAGGGCGACGACTCCCAAGGAGACGTCATCGACCTGACCGCGCACGACGAGACCGAGCAGATAGATGTCGTGGAGCTGCGCAGCGCCATCTCTTGACGGTCGTTGCGAAAACGCGTGACCTCCGGTGGCAGGTCCACCGGGGGTCACGCGTTTTCGCGTTCCTACTTGTCGATGTCGCCGACGACGAAGAACAGCGAACCGAGAATCGCCACCATGTCGGCCACCAGCGTGCCCGGCAGCAGCTCGGTCAGCGCCTGGATGTTGTTGAACGACGCCGACCGCAGCTTGAGCCGGTACGGCGTCTTCTCGCCCTTGGACACCAGGTAGTAGCCGTTGAGGCCGAGCGGGTTCTCCGTCCAGGCGTACGTCGCGCCCTCCGGTGCCTTGAGGACCTTCGGCAGCCGCTGGTTGATCGGGCCGGGCGCCAGCCGCGCGATCCGGTCCAGGCATGCCTCCGCCAGCTCGAGCGAGTTGTGCGTCTGCTCCAGCAGGCACTCGAAGCGGGCCAGGCAGTCGCCGTCCTCGCGCGTGACCACCTTCAGGGTGTCCCGCAGCTCGCCGTAGGCGAGATACGGCTCGTCGCGGCGCAGGTCGAAGTCCACACCGGAGGCGCGGGCGATCGGCCCGCTGACGCCGTACGCGTGCACGGCCTCGCGGGAGAGCACGCCGACGCCGCGTGTGCGGCCGCGGAAGATCTCGTTGCCGAGCACGAGCCGGTCGTAGACGTCCATCCGCGAGCGGACGTCTGCCACCGCGTGCCGGGCGCGGGCGAGCCAGCCCGCGGGCAGGTCCTCCTTGAGGCCGCCGACGCGGTTGAACATGTAGTGCATCCGGCCGCCGGAGACCTCCTCCATCACCGTCTGGAGCTGCTCGCGCTCGTGGAAGGCGTGGAAGACGGGCGTGATCCCGCCCAGTTCGAGGGGGTACGAGCCGAGGAACATCAGGTGGTTGAGCACCCGGTTCAGCTCGGCGAGCAGCGTGCGCGTCCACACGGCGCGCTCGGGGACCTCCATACCCAGCATCCGCTCCACCGCGAGCACGACCCCGAGCTCGTTGGAGAAGGCCGACAGCCAGTCGTGGCGGTTGGCGAGCATGATGATCTGCCGGTAGTCGCGCGCCTCGAACAGCTTCTCCGCGCCCCGGTGCATATAGCCGACGACCGGCTCGGCGTGCTGGATCCGCTCCCCGTCCAGGACGAGCCGCAGCCGCAGCACACCATGGGTGGACGGGTGCTGCGGCCCGATGTTGAGCACCATGTCGGTGCTTTCCGCCGCGCCGCCGATGCCGACAGTCGTCTCAGTGGTAGGGGCCATGGGAGTAGTTTGTCAGCCTTCCCCGTCCGGGTGGCCTCCGGCGGCCGCCGGCAGCCCCGCGCAGGCGTCGCCGACCGGCTGCGTCAGCCAGCCGAAGCCGCCCAGCCCCGCCGGTGCCAGCAGCTCGGCCGCCTCGCCGGCCGCGCCGAGCGCCCGCACATAACCGGCGGGGTCGGACGACGCGAGCGACAGCGGGGGACGGCCGCCGTCGACGCCGAGGGCGCGCAGGGCCTCGCGCTGGGTCAGCAGCGCACTGCCCGGACCCGCGCACGCGTCCAGCGCGACGTGCGCGGTGATGTCGCACGAGCCGTCCGGCACCGGCCGCACCTCACGCCCCTCCCGGAAGCCGGCCAGCGTCCCGAACGGCGGCCGGGCGGCGCGCCGGTGCGCGTAGTCCACGGCGACCGCCAGCCCGGAGCGCAGGCCGGCCACCGCTCGCGCCCAGGCGGCGTCGCGCGGCAGGCCGATCTCGGCCCGGCTGCCGGGCGGCGCGCCGTCGAGCGGCCACCAGCGGGCCAGCCAGTCGGCGTCGGCGCCGGTCACCGGCTCGCCGAGGAGTTCCTCGCCGTCCTTCTGGACGAGCACCTGGCGCGCGATGCCCTCCGCGTCCGTCTCGGCGACGTCGACCGGCACATTGTCGAGCCATTCGTTGGCGAAAAGCAGTCCGTCCACGCCTTCGGGGAGCTCACTCAGCCAGGTGATGCGCGCGTCGATCCCCGGGGGGCGCTCGGCGCGCTCCACGGCGTACGGACGCAGCCGCGCGCCCAGCTCGGGCGCGGTGTGCGCGAGCACCGCGGTGAGCAGTTCGCCCCGGCCCGCGCCGACGTCCGTGAACGCCAGCTCGGCCGGGTGCCCCAGCGCCTCGTCGACGCGCCGCAGCAGCTCCGCCACCGCCCCGGCGAAGAGCGGGGAGGCGTGCACCGAAGTACGGAAGTGCCCGGCGGGGCCCTCGGGGCGCAGGTAGAAGCCGTTCGGGCCGTAGAGGGCGGCCTCGGTGGCGGCCCGCCACGTTGTTGTTCCGCTTGCCATACGCACACGCTATGCGCCCTTGGGCAGCACACCGCCTCCACCTTGGGGAGTAGGCGGGGCGTCGCCGGATCGATCGTCCGGTTGACCCCGGCACGTACGCGACATGCCTACGCTGGGTGACGTGCAGCGCCTCTACGACTTTCTCCGCAGGCACCCGACGGGTGTGGACAGCTTCTGGGCCGTCCTGCTGCTCGGCCTCAGCTTGATCACCATCGCCGAGGGGTCGACCGGGGCCGGCCACGCGTCGGGCCTCGTCAAGGGGGTCGTCGCGGTCGCGCTGTGCGCGGTGATCGCGCTGCGCAGGCGCTGGCCGGAGAAGATGCTGCTGCTGGCGACGGCGGTCGGGCTGGCCCAGCTCGTCTTCGACACCGGGCAGAACCTCGCCGACTTCGCGCTGCTCGTGATCATCTACACGGTGGCGTCCGGCAACACCCGCTGGGCGTCCCGCTACGCGCTGATCGGCGGCCTGATCGCGCCGACGCTCGCCAATCTGCGCTGGGCCGACCCCGACCAGACGATGACCACCAGCGTCATCGGGACGGTCTTCATCACCGTTCCGTTCGTCCTGGCCTGGGTGCTCGGTGATTCGATGCGCACCCGCCGGGCGTACTGGGCGCAGCTGGAGGAGCGGGCCACGCGGCTGGAGAAGGAGCGCGAGCAGCAGTCGCGGATGGCGGTGGTCGCGGAGCGGGCGCGGATCGCGCGGGAGCTGCACGACGTCGTCGCGCACAACGTCTCGGTGATGGTGGTTCAGGCCGACGGTGCCGCCTATGTCCTGGACGCCTCGCCCGAGCAGGCCAAGCAGGCCCTGGAGACCATCTCGGGCACCGGGCGCCAGGCGCTCGCCGAGATGCGCCGGCTGCTGGGTGTACTGCGCACGGAGGAGGGCAGCGGGGGCGGCGAGTACGTACCCCAGCCCGACGTGGAGCAGATCGGCGACCTCGTGGAGCAGGTGCGCGGCGCGGGGCTGCCGGTGGAGTTCCAGGTCGAGGGCGCGCCGCGGCCGCTGCCGAGCGGTGTGGAGCTGACCGCGTACCGCATCGTGCAGGAAGCCCTCACCAACACCCGCAAGCACGGCGGGCCGGACGCGGGCGCGAGCGTGCGCCTGACCTACTTCGACGACGGGCTCGGCCTGCTGGTCGAGGACGACGGCCGGGGCGCGCAGCAGGAGCTCTATGAGGCGGGGGGTGCCGACGGCATGGGGCACGGGCTGATCGGCATGCGCGAGCGGGTCGGGATGGTCGGCGGCACCCTGGACGCCGGGCCGCGGCCGGGCGGCGGCTTCCGGATCAGCGTGCTGCTGCCGATCAAGCCCGGCGGCCGCTGATCCGCCGGGTGCCGTTCGTGGGGCGTGCCGTTCGCGGGACGCCCGGCGATCACATACTGATCAGGACTGATCGAAAACCGTCCACGCTGGCAGACTTGTTGAACACCGAGGAAAGGGACCACGCATGTCGATCCGCGTGATGCTCGTCGACGACCAGGTGCTCCTGCGCACCGGCTTCCGCATGGTGCTGGCGGCCCAGCCCGACATGGACGTCGTCGCCGAGGCCGGGGACGGCGCGGAGGCCCTGGAGGTGCTGGCCGGGACCGAGGTGGACGTCGTCCTGATGGACGTGCGCATGCCGCGCCTGGACGGCGTGGAGGCGACCCGCCGCATCTGCGCGCAGGAGAACCCGCCGAAGGTGCTCATCCTGACCACCTTCGACCTGGACGAATACGCCTTCTCCGCGCTGAAGGTCGGCGCGAGCGGCTTCATGCTCAAGGACGTGCCCCCGGCCGAACTGCTGGGCGCCATCCGGGCCGTGCACAGCGGTGACGCGGTGGTCGCGCCCAGTACGACCCGCAGACTGCTGGACCGTTTCACCCCCATGCTGCCCAGCGCGGGCAACGAACCCACGAGTGCCGAGCTGAGCAGGCTCACCGAGCGGGAGCGCGAGGTGATGCTGCTGGTGGCGCAGGGGCTGTCCAACGGCGAGATCGCGGGGCGGCTGCTGCTCTCCGAGGCCACCGTGAAGACCCACGTGGGCCGGATCCTCACCAAGCTGGGGCTGCGCGACCGGGTCCAGGTCGTGGTGCTCGCGTACGAGAGCGGGCTCGTGCGGGCGGGCGGGGGAGCGGCGCAGTAGGGCCGTGCGGTCACTCAGGCATGAGGCATTCGTGCCTGAGGTCACTCAGGCGCAGACGACGGCACGCACCGCCTGGCGGAAGTCGTCCGTGCCCGGATGCGTCGGCTGGGCGGGCCGGGCGAGATAGACCGTGGCCGCCGGGGCGTCGGTGACGGGGACGTAGCGCACCCCGGGGTGCGCGTGGCTCTCCCGCGTGCCCGCCGCCGCGAGGCCGACCGCCTGCCCCGCGGCGACGGCGGTCAGCCATTCGTCGACATTGCGCACCTCCGTCGTACGGCGCGGGCGCAGCGCGGCCGGCCAGAGCTCGGCGCCCGCGGTGCCGGTCTCCGGGCAGACCACGAGCGTGTCGACGCGGAGCTCGGCCAGGGTGACGGCGGCTTCGCCGGCGAGCGGGTGGTCGTCGGGCAGTGCGGCGACGCGCTTCTCCAGATAGAGCGCCTCGGCGTGGATGCGGGGGTCCGTGGGCAGGACCCGCAGGATCGCCACGTCGACCTCGCGGGTGGCGAGCCCGGCCGTGCGGTTGTCCATCCGGCGCAGCTCCAGCGGGATGTGCGGACGGTCCCGGCGCCAGGAACGCAGCAGCGGCACGGTGAGCTCACCGAGGACGGCGCAGTTGTACCCCAGCCGCAGGGGACGGGAGACGGCCGCCGCGTCGGCGAGCGCGGCGTCCATGTGGGCGAGGATCGCCCGGCCGTGCTCCAGCAGGGTCCGGCCGGACGGCGTGAGGGCCAGGTGGCGGGACGAGCGGTCCACGAGCCGGACCCCCACCCGCTGTTCGAGCTGGGCGAGCGTGCGGGACAGGGCGGGCTGGGTCAGGTGCAGACGCGCCGCCGCCGCGGTGACGGTGCCCTCGTCGGCGATGGCGACCAGGGCCTTGAGGTGACGCAGTTCCACATCCATGCGTGCGGAGCATAGTCGCTGCGCAGAAGGCATTTCCGGGCGAGGGAAGGGCTGATTAGCGTCGGAGCCGTTCCTGTTGCTTCTCGCGAATTCCTGGACGGTCAGCATGAAGATTCTCCTTGTCGGAGCCTCCGGCACCCTGGGCGGCGCGGTGCGCACGGCACTGGCCGGGCGCGGCCATGAGGTGATCACCGTCGGCCGCACGGGCGGCGACGTGGTCTGCGACATCACCGACCCCGAAGCTGTCGGCCGGCTCTACGAGCAGGTGGCGGGCGGGAGCGGGCTGGACGCGGTCGTGTGCGCGGCGGGCGACGCCGTCTTCAAGCCGCTGGGCGAGCTGACCGCCGACGACTTCGCCGCCTCCTTCCGGGGCAAGGCGCTGAGCCAGATCGAGCTCGTCCGGCAGGGCTCCCGGCATCTGTCCCCGACCGGGTCCTTCACCCTGATCAGCGGCGTCCTGACGCACGAGCCGATCCTCGCGGGGGCGGCAGCCTCCGCGGCGAACGGCGCGGTGGAGGCGTTCGTCCGCGCGGCCGCGATCGAGCTCCCGCCGCAGCGGATCAACGCTGTCAGCCCGACCGTGGTCACCGAGTCCCTCGACGCGTACGGAGCGTTCTTCCCCGGCATGGAGTCCGTACCGCTCAGCCGCGTCGCGAACGCGTACGTCCGCTCGGTCGAAGGCCGCCAGACGGGGCAGGTCTACGAGGTGGTCTAGGTACTCCGGCGGGATGGCGGCTTTCAGCGGGTGCGGGTTCGGGCGATCTCGCCAGAGGCCGTCCCGCCGTCACCGGAGCACCGTCTCCAGGAAGTCGCTCCCCAAGCGCGCCACCGTCGTCAGGTCCAGCTGGTGCAGGACGTACCTGCCGCGCCGCCGCGTGCTCAGCAGACCTGCCTTCTTCATCACGGCTATGTGCCGCGACACCTCGGGCGGCGTCAGGTCGTACGCGGCGGAAAGCTCGCCCGTGGTGTGGGGGCCGCGCGCGAGGGTGCGGCACAGCCGCATCCGTACGGGGTGGGCGAGGGCCTCCAGCCGCTGCTGCACCAGGTGCGGGGCCGTGGGCTGGGGAAGCTCGGTGGCGGTCACCGGGTACTGGATGACCGGCTGCCAGCCGGCCCGGTGGACGGCGAAGAGGTGCGGCCAGCCGAAGGCGGTCGGCAGGAACGTCACCCCCTGCCCGTACGCGGCGGTCGTCCGCCCGCTCGCCAGCTTGTCGACGACGATGCGCGACCCGTCCTCGCTGAGCGAGACGACGGGGGAGACCGCGGTGAGGGCTTCCCCGAGGCCCTTGCGCCGGAGGAGGTCCGCCTTGTGCCGGGCGTCGGTGGCGAGCTGCACCCGGACCCGCTGCCAGTTGTCACCGAAGAACGCCTGCTCGCAGTCCTCGAAGAGGCGCCGCAGCCAGGCGCGCAGCACACCGGGGGTCTCCAGCATCCGCTGCGCGAAGGCCGCCTGCCGCGGTCCGCGGGCCGCCGAGAGCTCAAGGACCCGTGCCCGCTGTCCGGAGTCCACCAGCGGTGAGGGCCAGCCCTTCTCGTAGCCGGAGGTGCAGGTGACCTCGAAGGCCGCGGAGGTGAACGTCTCGTCGTCCATCCGGTCGAGGTCGTCGAGCTCCTCGGCGAGCGTGGCCCGGGGGACGGCGGGGAGCAGGATGTCCGAACGCGTGGAACGCCACAGGAAGTCCGCCTCGGTCAGCCGGTCCGCGAGGTCGGGCTTGAGCGACGAGGCGGTCGTGGTGGCCCAGGCGTGCAGCCCCGGGTGGTGACCGGGCTCGGCCAGCGCGTGCAGCATCGCGCCCAGCTCGGCCAGGGGCGACGGGCAGAACTGGATGCGCTCGAGCGGCAGTCCGGTGATGTCGATGTCCACGCTCATGTGCTCATCGTGCCTTTCTTTTCCCAGGTCGGGCCGTCGATTGACGGTCCTCGTCAATCGACGCGCCAGTCGCTTCGCAACCGGCGCAGGGTGGGGTCATGAACGCCACTCAGCAGCACATGCTCGACCTCTACCGCACTGCTCAGCATCAGGAGCCCGCCCCGCCCACCCCGGGTGACGGCCAGCTCCAGGCCCTCCGTGAATTCCGCACCTGGAGGGACTTCCGGGCCGTCGTCGACGAGCGCGCCGCGGCCCGCCGCGCCCGCTGGAACTCCCTGCTCTCCTTCCTGCGCCTCTCCTCCTTCCGCGCCTCCCTCCGCCCGGGGTCGCGCACTCCCGCGCAGCCGGTCGCCCGCGTCACCGCCCGTCCCGCGGCGGAGGTCCGCACCGCCGAGCCCGCCTCACCCTGCGTCTCCGGTGCCTGCCGGAACCCGGGCCAGGAAGGCACCGACCGCCTCGACGACCGCCTCGGGCGTCCAGCTCAGTGCTGACGAGGCGACGGTGACCTCGGTGAACGACAGACCGGGCACGTCGGAGGGCGACCAGCCGTGGAACACGCTCGTGCCCGTCGCCTCCGCCATCGACACCCCGGCCTCGTCCAGCACCCCGGCCGGATACGGCAGCCACACCCGGAACTGGTGGGTGTGCGGCACCCGGGGACCGACCCGGAACCACGGCACCCCGGCCGCCCGGAACCCCTCCTCCAGCGCCGCCGCCACGACCGCGGCGTGTGCCACGTACGACGGGAGCCGGGGCAGCTCACGCTCCAGCCCGGTCAGCGCCGCGAGCGCGGCGGGCCACTGCTGGAAGATCTGGCCGCCGTACCGGTGCCGCCACGCCTTCGCCTCCTCCACCAACTCGGCCGGCCCCGCCAGCGCGGCTCCCGATATGCCGCCGAGTGATTTGTAGAAGGACACATAGACCGAGTCCGCCAGGGCCGCCACCTCGGCCAGGCCCACCCCGAAGTGGCTCGCGCACTCCCACAGCCGCGCGCCGTCGAAGTGGACCACCGCGTCCCGCTCGCGGGCCGCCTCCACCACGGCCGTGAGCTCCTCCCACGTCGGCAGGAGGAAGCCCGCCTCCCGCAGCGGCAGTTCGAGCACCAGCGCCCCGAAGGGTTCGTCGAGATCACGGACGTCCACGGCCGTCGGCGGCCGGGGGCCGTCCCCGAGACGCACCGCGCGCAGGCCGCTGACCTGTGCGTACGCCGCGCGCTCGGACGTCTCCAGGTGGGACATCGGGTGCAGCGCCACGACCGGGTTGCCGGTGCGCCCGGCCCAGCAGCGCAGGGCCACCTGCTGCGCCATCGTGCCGGTCGGGAAGAACGCGGCCGCTTCCGTCCCCAGCAGCTCCGCGACCCTGCGCTCCAGCTCGCCGACGATCCCGTCGCCGTACGTATCCACCGGCCCGTCCAGGCCACACCCGGCGGGGGCCTCCGCGGCCAGCGCCGCCAGCCGCTCGGCGACCGTCAGCAGCGGCGGGCCCGACGAGAGGACCCGCTCGGCTCCCCGCACGGCCGCGAACCTGCGCGCCCGGTCCACGGCCTCCCCGCGGGCTGGTCTCTCCTCAGGCTCTTCTCGCGTCGTCATCCTGATCCCCTCCTCGGTCCCGTCGCCGGTCATGAGCCCGAGCCCTGGCCTGTGCCATGAGCTGAGTGATCACCCGGGCCGTGTCCCCAGCCGTGCCTTGGGCCCTGACCCGAGCTGTGACCCGAGCCGTGCCCGGGCCATGACCCGGGCCGCAGCCCGAGCCCTGACCCGAGCCGTGGCCCAAGCCGTGCGGCGGGCCATGACCCGATGATGACCCACTTCCGGAGCACCGCCCGAGTTATCCACAGGCCGGTTGTCCACAGGGCTGGGGACGCTCGGAAAGGGGCCGCCCACACTCGCGTAGCATGACGAAGGAATCGTCCGGTACCCGCCCCTGGCCTGCGGCATGGGGGACCCCAGGACTGGAACGGAAGGCCATCGCCGCGTGAACGCACAATCCATCCCGCAGCACCCGAGCCCACAGGACCGGCCCGCCCGGCTCACCGTCGGCGTCGTCGGCGCGGGCCGTGTCGGCCCCTCGCTGGCCGCCGCACTGCGGCTCGCCGGGCACCGCCCGGTCGCCGCCTCCGGAGTCTCGGACGCCTCCGTGCGCCGAGCCGCCGAGCTGCTCCCCGGGGTGCCCCTCGTCCCGCCCACCGAGGTGCTCGCGCGGGCGGAGCTGGTGCTGGTCACCGTGCCCGACGACGCCCTCCCCGGGCTGATCGCCGGGCTCGCCGAGACCGGCGCCGTCCGCCCCGGCCAGCTCATCGTGCACACCTCGGGCCGCCATGGCACGGCCGTCCTCGACCCGGCGCGGCGGGCCGGGGCCCTGCCGCTCGCCCTGCACCCCGCCATGACCTTCACCGGCACCCAGGTGGACGTGGAGCGCCTCGCGGGCTGCTCCTTCGGCGTGACCGCGCCCGACGAGCTGCGGCTCGCCGCGGAGGCCCTGGTCATCGAGATGGGCGGTGAGCCCGAGTGGATAGCGGAGAGCGCCCGCCCCCTCTACCACGCGGCCCTCGCCATGGGCTCGAACCACCTGGTCACCCTGGTCGCCCAGGCCATGGACCTGCTGCGCACCGCGGGCGTCGCCGCCCCCGACCGCATGCTCGGCCCCTTGCTCGGCGCCGCGCTCGACAACGTCCTGCGCAGCGGCGACGCCGCCCTCACCGGCCCGGTGGCCCGCGGTGACGCGGGCACCGTCGCCGCCCACATCGCGGAGCTGCGCACCCACGCGCCCCAGGCCGTCGCCGGATATCTGGCCATGGCCCGCACCACCGCCGACCGCGCCCTCGCGCACGGCCTGCTCAAGCCGGAACTGGCGGAGGACCTGCTCGGCGTCCTCGCGGACGGAGGCAACGAATGACCACCCGGCTCACCCGCACGGCCAAGGAGCTGCACGGCCTGCCCCACGAGGGCCGACGGGCCGTCGTGATGACGATGGGCGCCCTCCACGAGGGCCACGCCACCCTGGTCCGCACCGCCCGTGAGCTCGTGGGGCCCGGCGGCCAGGTCGTCGTCACCGTCTTCGTCAACCCCCTCCAGTTCGGGGCGGGTGAAGATCTCGACCGTTATCCGCGCACCCTCGACGCCGACCTCGTCATCGCCGAGGAGGCCGGTGCCGACGCCGTCTTCGCCCCCGCCGTCGACGAGGTCTACCCCGGCGGCGAGCCCCAGGTGCGGATCACCGCCGGGCCCATGGGCGAGCGCCTCGAAGGTGCCTCCCGCCCCGGCCACTTCGACGGCATGCTCACCGTCGTCGCCAAGCTCCTCCACCTCACCCGGCCCGACGTCGCGCTCTACGGCCAGAAGGACGCCCAGCAGCTCGCGCTCATCCGCCGCATGGTCCGCGACCTCAACTTCCCCGTGGAGATCGTCGGCGTCCCCACCGTCCGCGAGGACGACAACCTCGCCCTCTCCAGCCGCAACCGCTATCTCTCCGCGGCCGACCGCGCCTCCGCCCTGGAGATCTCCCGCGCCCTGCTCACCGCCGGAGCGGCCGCGCCCCAGGGCCCCGACGCCGTCCGTGACGCGGCCCGCGCCGTCCTCGACGAAGCGGCCCGCGAACAGCCGCCGGTCGTCCTCGACTATCTGGCGCTCGTCGACCCCGCCGACTTCACCGAGGTCACCGACGGCCACAGCGGCGAGGCGGTCCTGGCCGTCGCCGCCAAGGTGGGCACCACCCGCCTCATCGACAACATCACCCTGACCTTCACGGGAACCGGAGCACAGCGATGACCGGCATACGGCTGCACGCACCCCGGCCCGGCTGGTCCGTCGACGCCGATGTGGTCGTCGTCGGATCCGGCGTCGCGGGGCTCACCGTCGCACTGCGCTGCGCCGCCGCCGGGGCCGATGTCACCGTCGTCACCAAGGCACGCCTCGACGACGGCTCCACCCGCTGGGCGCAGGGCGGCATCGCCGCCGCGCTCGGTGACGGCGACACCCCCGAGCAGCACCTCGACGACACCCTCGTCGCCGGCGCCGGACTGTGCTCCGAGGAGGCCGTCCGCGCGCTGGTCGGCGAGGGCCCCGACGCGGTGCGCCGCCTCATCGCCACCGGCGCCCTCTTCGACACCGACGGCACCACCGGCGAGATCCTGCTGACCCGTGAGGGCGGCCACCACCGCCGCCGCATCGCGCACGCCGGCGGTGACGCCACCGGCGCCGAGATCTCCCGCGCCCTGGTCGAGGCCGTCCGCGCCGCCGGTATCAAGACCGTGGAGAACGCCCTCGTCCTCGACCTCCTGAAGGACGCCGACGGCCGGGCCGCCGGGGTCACCCTGCACGTCATGGGCGAGGGCTGTCACGACGGCGTCGGCGCGGTGCGCGCCAAGGCGGTCGTGCTGGCCACCGGTGGCATGGGCCAGGTCTTCTCCGCGACCACCAACCCTGCCGTCTCCACCGGCGACGGCGTCGCCCTCGCCCTGCGCGCCGGGGCGGAGGTCTCCGACCTGGAGTTCGTCCAGTTCCACCCGACCGTCCTGTGGCTCGGCCCCGACGCGGAAGGGCAGCAGCCCCTGGTGTCCGAGGCGGTCCGCGGCGAGGGCGCGTATCTCGTCGACGCCGACGGTCACCGCTTCATGGTCGGCGCCCACGAACTGGCCGAGCTGGCCCCGCGCGACATCGTCGCCAAGGGCATCACGCGCCGCATGCAGGAGCTCGGCGCCGCGCACATGTACCTCGACGCCCGGCACTTCGGCGCCGAGATGTGGGCGCACCGCTTCCCCACCATCCTCGCCGCCTGCCGCGCCCACGGCATCGACCCGGTGACCGAGCCGATCCCGGTCGCGCCCGCCGCGCACTACGCCTCCGGCGGCGTCCGCACCGACCTGCGCGGCCGTACGACGGTGCCGGGGCTCTACGCCTGCGGCGAGGTCGCCTGCACGGGTGTCCACGGCGCCAACCGCCTCGCCTCCAACTCCCTTCTGGAGGGCCTGGTCTTCGCCGAGCGCATCGCCGCGGACATCACTTCGGACGCCACCGCCGCCCCCGGCGAGCCCACCGCCGCGGACCGGCCGGCCACGCCCCTGCTCGCCCCCGAGGCCCGCTTCGCGATCCAGCGCATCATGACCGCGGGCGCCGGAGTGCTGCGTTCCGCCGAGAGCCTGGAGCGCGCCGCGGCCGATCTGGACCGGCTGCTCGCCGAGGCCGTCACCGCGCTGGAGACGGACGGGAAGACCGCCGAGCCCGGCACCGAGAGCTGGGAGGCCACCAACCTCCTGCTCGTCGCCCGCGTCCTGGTCGCCGCCGCCCTGCGCCGCGAGGAGACCCGCGGCTGCCACTGGCGCGAGGATTTCCCCGACCGCGCCGACGCCACCTGGCGCCGCCACCTCCTGGTCACCATGCGCCCCGACCGTACGCTTGCGGTCTCCCGCACGGACTCCGCGGCCTTCCCCGCGGTGTCCACCGCAGCAGTCCCGCCCGCCACTCCCGCCGTTCCCAAGGAGACACCGTGAGCACCACCGACGACCTTCCCCTGCGCCAGATCGGCCTGTCCGAGGAGGAAGCCGTGGCCGGAGACTGCGGCGACGGCTGTGGCTGCGGCGAGACGTTCGAGGCGGACGCCATGGAGTGCGGCCTCGACCCCGCGCTCGCCGAGCTGCTCGCGGGCGCCGGCCTCGACCCGCTCCAGGTCGAGGACATCGCCCACCTCGCCATCGAGGAGGACCTCGACGGCGGCGAGGACATCACGACGGTCGCGACCATCCCCGAGGACGCCGTCGCCACCGGTGACTTCACCGCCCGCGAGGACGGCACCGTCGCCGGTCTGCGCATCGCCGAGGCGATCCTCTCGGTGGTCTGCGCCGACGAGTTCGAGGTCGAGCGGCACGTCGAGGACGGCGACCGGGTGTCGGCCGGCCAGAAGCTGCTGACCGTGCGCACCCGCACCCGCGACCTGCTCACCGCCGAGCGCAGCGCGCTCAACCTGCTCTGCCACCTGTCCGGCATCGCCACCGCCACCCGTGAGTGGGCCGACATCCTCAAGGGCACCAAGGCCGCCGTTCGCGACACCCGCAAGACCACGGTCGGCCTGCGCGCCCTGGAGAAGTACGCGGTGCGCTGCGGCGAGGGCGTCAACCACCGCATGTCGCTCTCCGACGCCGCGCTCATCAAGGACAACCACGTGGTCGCCGCAGGCGGCGTCGCCGCTGCCTTCCGCGCCGTCCGCGAGCGCTTCCCCGAGGCGCCGGTCGAGGTCGAGGTCGACCGGCTCGACCAGATCGCGCCGGTCCTCGCCGAGGGCGCCGACCTGATCCTGCTCGACAACTTCACCGTCGAGCAGACCCGCGAGGCGGTCGAACTCGTCGCGGGCCGCGCCATGCTGGAGTCCTCCGGCCGCCTCACCCACGTCAACGCCCGTGCCTACGCGGAGACCGGCGTCGACTACCTCGCGGTCGGCGCGCTCACCCATTCCTCCCCGATCCTCGACATCGGCCTGGACCTCCGGGAGGAGACCGCCTGATGCTGCTCACCATCGATGTCGGCAACACCCACACCGTCCTCGGCCTGTTCGACGGCGAGGACATCGTCGAGCACTGGCGGGTCTCGACCGACGCCCGCCGCACCGCCGACGAACTGGCCGTCCTGCTCCAGGGCCTGATGGGCATGCACCCGCTGCTGGGCGAGGAGCTGGGTGACGGCATCGACGGCATCGCGATCTGTTCCACGGTCCCCGCCGTCCTGCACGAGCTCCGCGAGGTCACCCGCCGCTATTACGGCGACGTGCCCGCCGTCCTCGTCGAGCCGGGCGTCAAGACCGGCGTGCCGATCCTGATGGACAACCCCAAGGAGGTCGGCGCCGACCGCATCGTCAACGCCGTGGCGGCCGTCGAGCTGTACGGCGGCCCGTGCATCGTCGTCGACTTCGGCACCGCGACCACCTTCGACGCGGTCAGCGCGCGCGGGGAGTACGCGGGCGGGGTGATCGCCCCCGGGATCGAGATCTCCGTGGAGGCGCTGGGCGTCAAGGGCGCCCAGCTCCGCAAGATCGAGCTGGCCCGCCCGCGCAGCGTCATCGGCAAGAACACGGTCGAGGCCATGCAGTCCGGCATCCTCTACGGCTTCGCGGGCCAGGTCGACGGCGTCGTCGCCCGGATGGCCCGGGAGCTGGCCGACGACCCGGAGGACGTCACCGTCATCGCCACCGGCGGCCTCTCGCCGCTGGTGCTCGGTGAGGCGACGGTCATCGACGAGCACGAGCCCTGGCTCACGCTCATCGGCCTGCGCCTGGTCTACGAACGCAATGTCGCCCGCGCGTAGCGCCCGGCCCGGTACGGTCAGGGCCGCGGCGCGTCCGTAGGGAATGCTTCCGCGGGCGCAACCGGGGGACCGCTCCAACTGTCCTGTCAGCTGCGGGACATCATCGTGCACAAGATGGGCGTGGAGCGTATGCGCAGGAAGCGGACAGTGGGACGGCTCGCGGCCGCCGTCGCGGTGGCGGCGGCCGGCCTGGGCCCGGCAGTCGTTCCGGCATGCGCCGAAGAACGGCCGCGCGCCGACTACCAAGCCGTCGCCCATCCCGTCGTGGGCCGCGTCGGCCAGACCGTCCAGGTCGAACTGGGCGTCAGGAACGGCGGGCCCGGCCCCGCCCCGGTCCAGGGCGGCCACGGCACGGGCACGTACGAGGTGATCCCGCCCGCCGGGACCACGATCACCGCGGCACGCCCGCCGCAGGGCGGTGGCAGGCAGCCGTGCGTGGCGAAGGCGGCGCCCGCCGGCCCGGCCGCGTACGTCTGCGCGATCGGCGAGGACTTCCCCGCCGGCGATCTGCGGACGCTGAGCTTCCAGGTGCGCATCGACAGGAAGGTCGCGGGCGCGGAGGGCCGCGTCCAGGTCCTCGACCGTGACGGGGAGCCGGTGCCCGACCCGGACCCGGCCAACGACTCGGCCCCGATCCTCGTCGAGATCCTGGACCCGGCCCCCGCCCCGGCCCGCCTGGAGGACCCGGGCACCAACGGCACCCTCCTCATCGCCACCACGTCGGGCACGGCCCTGTCGGCGGGAGCGATAGCGGTGGGCGTCTCCCGTCGGCGCCGGCGCTGAAACACCCTCAAGAATGCTTCCGGCCCGTCGGACGCCCGGAGCCCGGCATCGACTCATGCATAACGGCATAAAACGCCCATGCCACGCCCAAAGCGCACAGATCATACAATTTTGTCCGCTTAGCACTTAAAGTCAGCCCATGCCCACGCCCTATGGAACACGCGGCGGCATGGCGTTCAGCGCGGACGAACTGCGCGTGCTGCGCCGAGCCCTCGCCATCGCCCTCGACCCCCAGTCCGTGCACAGGAACCCCGGCCCCGAGCGTGACGACGAGGTGCGGGAGTGCCTCCGGCTCGCGGAGGCCGTGGACGAGGCGGCCCACGAAGGCGGCCGGCTGCGCGCCTTCCTCCTCGCCGACCTCATCCGCTACCGCGCCGCACTGCCCGGGACCGCCGCCGGATACACCGAACGGCTCCAGAACGCCCTCTCGGCGGGCTATCAGCCCGACGCCGAGGACCTCTCGGCGCTGCGCAAGCTCTGCGCGGGGCCGTCCGGGGGCGCCGAGGCCGACCGCCGCCGCGCGCTGCTGCACCGCTGCGAGCACCTCGCCGAGCTCGGCGTGCGGGCGAGGCTGGCCGGCCGCGCGGTCACCGGCGCGGTGCCCATGTCGCGGCCGGAGCCGCACCGCGCGCGCCTGCTCGCCCTCGCGGGCGGCCGGGCGGCGGGCGCGACGGCGATCGCGGCGGGGCCCGCCGCACCGGAGGCCCGGCCCGACCCGAAGCCCGCGCCGAAGCCGGAGCAGAAGCCCGTCCCCGCGGCGCCCGCGCCGAAGACCCCGAAGCCCGACCGCCCCATTCCCACCCCCGGCGAGGTCTTTCCCCCGCGCCGCAAGCCCGCCCCGCCGTCGGGGGCGGAGGTTTCCGACCCCCGGGCCCGGCCCGCCTGACGCGCGCGTAATCTGGACGGGTCGTTCAGCCAATCGCAGAATCCAGAACCAGAAGGAGCCGACGGCCATGGACTATGTCGCCGCGCTGGTCCCGCCCGTGGTGATGGCGGTCGCATTCATCGCGCTGATCGTGACGATCGTCAAGAGTCAGGGTGGCGAGAACAAGGCGAAGGAAGACGCCATCGTCGACGCCGCCATGGCCCGCACCGGGAGTGCCGAGCAGGCGTCCTAGAGCGGCACCCCGACGGCGCTCCCGACTTCCCCTGAGGAGCCGGTCTGCCGTTTGGGCGCATCTCGCCCACGAGGGCGTACGGTCCGAGACTGCATTTCTCGGTCGTACGCCCTTTTTCTTGCCCTGATAAACCGGCATTCTAGACATCTCCCACTATTATTCGCGTGTGGTTCGACGCCTGGGTGATCTGGAAGACGCCGTGATGACGCGCGTGTGGGACTGGAACCGACCGGTCACCGTTCGAGAAGTGCTGGAAGACCTTCAGCAGGAACGGTCGATCGCCTACACAACGGTCATGACCGTAATGGACAACCTGTATCAGAAGGGCTGGGTCCGGCGGGAAGCGGAAGGCCGCGCCTATCGATATGAGGCGGTCTCCAACCGGGCCGCCTACTCGGCCGCACTGATGAACGAAGCGTGGTCCGTCAGTGACAACCCGGCGGCCGCACTCGTCGCCTTCTTCGGGATGATGTCGGCCGAACAACGCGAAGCACTCCGCGACGCCATCCGCATCGTGCAACTCGACGGGCCCGCCGACGGCACGGGGGCTCCCGAGCGATAGCGTCCGGTCATGCCCGCACAATCAAAAGTCGTCACCGTCCGCCGCGCCCGGACCAGCGATGTTCCGGCGGTGCGCCGCCTCATCAACACGTACGTTCGTGAGCGGATCCTGCTCGACAAAGCCACGGTCACGCTTTACGAGGACATCCAGGAGTTCTGGGTGGCGGAGCGGGACGAGGACGGCGAGGTCGTCGGCTGCGGTGCGCTCCACGTGATGTGGGAAGACCTCGCGGAGGTGCGCACTCTCGCCGTGGACCCGGCCGTCAAGGGCGGTGGAGTGGGCCACGCGGTGCTGGGCAAGCTCCTCCAGACGGCCCGTTGGCTCGGCGTCCGGCGCATTTTCTGTCTCACCTTCGAAGTGGACTTCTTCGCGAAGCACGGCTTCGTGGAGATCGGTGAGACACCGGTCGACGGGGATGTCTACAGCGAGCTGCTGCGGTCCTATGACGAGGGCGTTGCCGAGTTCCTGGGTCTCGAACGGGTGAAGCCGAACACCCTTGGCAACAGCCGGATGCTTCTGCATCTGTGATCGCGGTCCCTATGTCCGGATCGCGCCCCTATCCCAGACCTCCGGAAGGCATCGTTCCCACGTGGAAGGCGGGCTGAACCTTCCCGGGGGGTTTGTGTTTTTCAGAGAAAGGCGGTTTGCTATTCCTCCGTAATCCCATTTTCCACTGAAAGGATTCCCCGTGGCACAGAAGGTTCAGGTCCTTCTTGTTGATGACCTCGACGGTGGCGAGGCGGACGAGACCGTGACGTTCGCGCTCGATGGCAAGTCCTACGAGATCGACCTCACCGCTGCCAACGCGGACAAGCTGCGCGGGGCGCTCGCGGACTACGTGAAGTCCGCCCGTCGCACCGGCGGCCGTTCCGCGGGTGCCCGTGGCAAGGCGCGCGCCGCCGTCACCGGTGGTGGCAGCCCCGACACCGCGAAGATCCGCGCCTGGGCCAAGAAGAACGGCTACAGCGTCAACGACCGCGGCCGTGTCCCCGCCGACATCCGTGAGGCGTACGAGAAGGCCAACGGCTGATCTCCCGTCGGACGCGTGCGCGCTTCCCCGGCGCGCAGCAACCGGGCCCGGTGGCACTCCGTCGCCGCCGCGCTCACGAGCCGTACGAGATCGGGGGCGCCCCCATCGCCCCCGAGGCCGGTCACCGGCAGTGTCGGCTCCACCTCGCTCCCCGGCTCGGGAGGCCGTACCCATACGGCCTTCCCCGCGCCGAGCGCCCCGACGTGCCCGCGGCCCTCGCCGGCGGGCACGGGCGCGACCATCCGGCCGCCCGACCCCAGCGCGGTCAGATCCAGGGCCACCCCGCCCCACTCCAGCCAGTCGAGCAGCCCCGGCAGCTCTTCCGCGCTGCCGGCGGCGATCAGGAACCGTAGCCTCCGCGCTCGCTCGTCGAGCGCGACGGGCCCGGTCCGGCCCACCCGGGCGAGCACCGCGCGGCCGGCGTCCTGCGGCAGGTCGAGGACGTCGAAGCGCACCCCGGTCAGCAGCTCCAGGGGCTCCGCACCGGTGGTGGGCCAGTTCAGCTCGTGCTCGTACCAGCGGCGTGCCTGGCACCATGGAGACGCGGGGCCGCGGTGACGCGGGAGGGCGACGCTCATACGCGGTGCAACTGAGAAGCACCCAAGAGGTTACGCAGGGTTGGTAGTTGGGAACGCTCCGTATAAGGGGCAAGGGGCGCACGGAGGCTCCGGAGGGCGCGAGGTTGTTCGCCCGTAGCTGAGGAGCGAGGGCCGCGCCGCATGGACCCGCGGTGCGTACGGGTAAGACATTCCCAGTGGGAAAGAGGCGGTACAGCAGCGGTCGGGGCCCGTCACCGGGGCGGTGAGGGCGAGCCGAGCGGGCGTGTCGGGCCGGGGGTGCGTTCGCCATGGGCGTAGTGGTGGTGAGCGTATATGCCTGGCCTGCGGGAACATCGTCTCCCACCATCGGGTTGGAGGAGTTGTCGGCTGTTCGGCAGCAGGTTTCCCCGCCGACGCGGGGGTGATCCGGACGGATGTCGGCAGTTGGAATGAGCTGTCCCGTCCCGCGGGACTAGCATGCGGAAGGACAGGGAGGGGACCGACCCCTAACTGCCTGACCGCTCTGAGGAGCGATTAACGATGTTCGAGAGGTTCACCGACCGCGCGCGGCGGGTTGTCGTCCTGGCTCAGGAAGAAGCCCGGATGCTCAACCACAACTACATCGGCACCGAGCACATCCTCCTGGGCCTGATCCACGAGGGTGAGGGTGTCGCCGCTAAGGCCCTGGAGAGCCTCGGGATTTCGCTCGAGGCGGTCCGCCAGCAGGTGGAGGAGATCATCGGGCAGGGCCAGCAGGCCCCGTCCGGGCACATCCCCTTCACTCCCCGTGCCAAGAAGGTCCTGGAGCTGTCGCTCCGCGAGGCCCTCCAGCTCGGCCACAACTACATCGGTACGGAGCACATCCTGCTCGGCCTGATCCGGGAGGGCGAGGGAGTCGCCGCCCAGGTCCTGGTCAAGCTGGGCGCCGACCTGAACCGGGTCCGGCAGCAGGTCATCCAGCTGCTCTCCGGCTACCAGGGCAAGGAGGCCGCCACCGCCGGCGGCCCGGCCGAGGGCACCCCCTCGACCTCGCTCGTCCTGGACCAGTTCGGCCGCAACCTGACGCAGGCGGCGCGCGAGTCCAAGCTCGACCCGGTCATCGGGCGCGAGAAGGAGATCGAGCGGGTCATGCAGGTGCTCTCCCGCCGCACGAAGAACAACCCGGTCCTCATCGGCGAGCCCGGCGTCGGCAAGACGGCGGTCGTCGAGGGCCTGGCCCAGGCCATCGTCAAGGGCGAGGTGCCCGAGACCCTCAAGGACAAGCACCTCTACACCCTCGACCTCGGCGCCCTGGTCGCCGGCTCCCGCTACCGCGGTGATTTCGAGGAGCGCCTGAAGAAGGTCCTCAAGGAGATCCGCACCCGCGGCGACATCATCCTGTTCATCGACGAGCTCCACACCCTCGTGGGTGCGGGCGCCGCCGAGGGCGCGATCGACGCCGCCAGCATCCTCAAGCCGATGCTGGCCCGCGGTGAGCTCCAGACCATCGGTGCCACCACGCTCGACGAGTACCGCAAGCACCTGGAGAAGGACGCGGCCCTCGAGCGCCGCTTCCAGCCCATCCAGGTCGCGGAGCCGTCGCTGCCGCACACCATCGAGATCCTCAAGGGCCTGCGCGACCGCTACGAGGCCCACCACCGGGTCTCCATCACGGACGAGGCGCTGGTCCAGGCCGCCACCCTGGCCGACCGCTACATCTCCGACCGCTTCCTGCCGGACAAGGCGATCGACCTGATCGACGAGGCCGGATCCCGGATGCGCATCCGCCGGATGACCGCGCCGCCGGACCTCCGCGAGTTCGACGAGAAGATCGCCGACGTGCGCCGGGACAAGGAGTCCGCGATCGACTCGCAGGACTTCGAGAAGGCCGCCTCCCTGCGCGACAAGGAGAAGCAGCTTCTCGCCGCGAAGACCAAGCGGGAGAAGGAGTGGAAGGCCGGCGACATGGACGTCGTCGCCGAGGTCGACGGCGACCTGATCGCCGAGGTCCTGGCCACGGCCACCGGCATCCCGGTCTTCAAGCTGACCGAGGAGGAGTCCTCCCGCCTGCTGCGCATGGAGGACGAGCTGCACAAGCGCGTCATCGGCCAGAAGGACGCCATCAAGGCGCTCTCCCAGGCCATCCGGCGCACGCGTGCGGGCCTCAAGGACCCGAAGCGCCCCGGCGGCTCGTTCATCTTCGCGGGCCCGTCCGGTGTCGGTAAGACGGAGCTGTCCAAGACGCTCGCCGAATTCCTCTTCGGCGACGAGGACGCGCTGATCTCCCTCGACATGTCGGAGTTCAGCGAGAAGCACACCGTTTCCCGGCTCTTCGGCTCCCCGCCCGGATACGTGGGTTACGAAGAGGGCGGTCAGCTCACCGAGAAGGTGCGCCGCAAGCCGTTCTCCGTGGTCCTCTTCGACGAGGTCGAGAAGGCCCACCCGGATATCTTCAACTCGCTGCTCCAGATCCTGGAGGACGGTCGCCTGACCGATTCCCAGGGCCGCGTGGTCGACTTCAAGAACACCGTCATCATCATGACGACCAACCTGGGTACCCGGGACATCTCCAAGGGCTTCAACCTGGGCTTCGCCGCCCAGGGCGACGTCAAGACCGGGTACGAGCGGATGAAGGCGAAGGTCAACGAAGAGCTCAAGCAGCACTTCCGGCCCGAGTTCCTCAACCGCGTCGACGACACGGTCGTCTTCCACCAGCTCACCGAGGAAGACATCATCCAGATCGTCGACCTCATGATCGCCAAGGTGGACGAGCGGCTGAAGGACCGCGACATGGGCATCGAGCTCAGCTCGGAGGCCAAGTCGCTGCTGGCGAAGAAGGGCTACGACCCGATCCTGGGCGCCCGCCCGCTGCGCCGCACGATCCAGCGCGAGATCGAGGACATCCTCTCGGAGAAGATCCTCTTCGGCGAGCTCCGCCCCGGCCACATCGTGGTCGTCGGCATCGAGGGCGAGGGTGAGGAGAAGAAGTTCACCTTCCGCGGCGAGGAGAAGTCGGCCCTGCCCGACACCCCGCCGATCGAGTCCGCCGCCGGTGGCGCGGGCCCGAACCTCTCCAAGGACGCATAAGACGCCCCGGTAACAGCCGAAAAGGCCGGCCCGGAACCGTACGGTTCCGGGCCGGCCTTTTCCGTTTCCTCCGGTGAAATCCGCGCCCGGGAATTGACGGTCAGGGCTCCGCGGGACCGAAGCGGGACACGCCTCCGGGGCGCTCGTTGCCCACCCGCAGGTTCCCGCCCGTGCGGGCGTCCTTCGGTGTGAGGGTGAACGAGACCCGGTGGGTGCGCGTCGAGCCGCGGGACGCCTCCGCGTCCGCGCTGACGACCCATGCCTTCACCCCACCCGAGCCCTTGAGATCCCTGCGGATCTCCACACTGAATTCCATGGCGATCGGGCCGACGTCGAAGACGATGTCCTGGCCCGTGCCGCGCGCCGCGGCCGTCGTGAGGCCGTCACGGACGGCCTGCACGGCGTCCGCCAGCTCGATGTCGTCGATCTCGGAGTGGTGCGAATCGCTGAGCATGGCGGCGCCCCCCGGCGTGTGCGGCCCGTTGTCTGCTGGCGTACGGGAGCGTACCGCCGGGGCGCGGACTTCGGTCCCGGAACGGCGGAGGTCGTAGGTCCCGGCCCGGTGACAAGCCGCACAGGGCGAATTCCGGCTACTACCCGCGTTAGCGGGCGGACAGCCGCCACAAAAGCGTGATTTTCCCCGGGAAGGCCCAGGGGTAGGGACCAAATGCCTTCGCCCCGGATACGAAATCCGCTAGTAGAAGGCGCCCTTGGCTGCCCGGCAATTGCGGGTTACCAAGGTATGGCGATCCCGGTCAGCGGCCGGGACTCATTCATGCCTGGAGGTATTTCTTGATGTCGAAGCACACCGCTTTCCGTATCGCGAGCACGTCCGCCCTGCGCTCCCGCGCCGCCGTGGTGGCGGCCGGGCTCGGCGCCTCGCTCGCCCTCGGAACCGGTGTGGCGCTCGCGGCGGACACCTCCACCACCCAGGAGCAGGTCCCGGCGTTCGCGTCCGTGGTGGCGCTGGGCGGCGCCCTGCACGCCCAGGCCGAGACCCAGCTGAAGGCCGTGGCCAAGGAGCAGGCCGCGCAGGCCAAGGCCAAGCAGGACGCCGAGAAGCGCGCCGAGGACGCCCGCAAGGCCGCCGAGGCGTCGCGCAAGCGCGCCGACGCCTGGGTCGCGCCCGTGGACGGCTACCAGATCGGCCAGCCCTTCGGGATCTCCGGCAACATGTGGGCCAACAAGCACAGCGGCCAGGACCTCGTCGTGAACAGCGGCACGTCCGTGAAGGCCGTGCACGGCGGCACGGTCGTGAAGGCGGGCCCCAACGGCGGCGGCGACGGCCCGGCGTACGGCAACGCCATCGTGATCAAGCACGACGACAACACCTACTCGCAGTACGCCCACCTGTCGCAGGTCAAGGTGCACGTCGGGCAGGCCGTCACGACCGGCCAGGAGATCGGCCTCTCCGGCTCCACCGGCAACTCCTCCGGTCCCCACCTGCACTTCGAGATCCGCACGACCCCGGACTACGGCACCGCCGTCGAGCCCCGCGCCTTCCTGAGCGCCCACGGCGAGAACCTCTGACGAAACCGCAGGTCAGAGGGCGCGCGGGGGTCGTTGTCAGACCCCCGTGCCAGCATTTTCCCATGCAGCCGACGCAACTGAACGCGGCTCCTGACCAGGCGCACCGACTGGCGCAGACACGCCGGTTGCGCCTCGCCAAGGACGTCATGGACCGCGACTGGGCCGAGCCGCTCGACCTGGACGCGGTGGCCGCCCACGCCGGATATTCGAGGTTCCATTTCGTCCGTGCCTTCAAGGCGGTGTACGGACGCACGCCCGGCCGGTATCTGAGCCGACGGCGCATAGAGCGTGCGCAGGAGCTGCTGCGCACAGCGAATCTGTCGGTCACCGAGATCTGCACCCTGGTCGGGTTCAGCAGCCTCGGCACCTTCTGCGCGAGCTTCAAGAGGCAGACGGGACTGACGCCCAGCGCCTACCGCGCCCGCCACGCGGCCCAGGGCGCCGGGCACATACCGGGGTGTTACGCCCTGCTCTGGAGCGGCGGATTCCCCACGCTCGAAGCGGCCCGCGAGGACCGCAATTCTGGAGAAGCCGGCTGAACCCGGGCGGGCCTACGGTGGTCACGAAGCAGCCGAAACCCCGGGAGCACGCCATGATCAAGGGCATCGCCATCACCACCGTCTGGGTCCTCGACCAGGACCGGGCGAAGGAGTTCTACACCGAGAAGCTCGGCCTCGAGGTCCGCACCGACATGACCATGGGCGCCGGGCAGGGCATGCGCTGGCTGACGGTCGGCGCGAAGTCCCAGCCGGACGTCGAGCTCACCCTGATGGTGCCCGGCACGCCCGGCCTCGACCCCGAGTCCGCCGAGGCCATGAAGAAGCTGGTCGCGAAGGGGGCGCTCGGCGCGGGGGTGCTGAGCACCGACGACATACACCGCGACTACGAAACGCTCAAGGCCAAGGGCGTGGAGTTCCTCCAGGAGCCGCAGGAGCGGCCGTACGGCACGGAGGCGATCTTCCGGGACGACTCGGGCAACTGGTTCTCGCTCACGCAGCGCCGCGACCAGCTGGACCTGGACAAGGACTGGGGATGAGCGCGTGGAGCCGATGCCGTGACCGCGCCCGGCGGTTCCTCACGGCCCTCACCTGTCGCCCGTTACCGCGCCGGGCCGGATGTGCGGCCCATGCCTCAGCCCCGGATCTGCCGACCTGGGCCCCCTCAGCCCGGGATCTGTCAGCCCCGGATCTGCCAGCCCGGGACCCCTCAGTCCGGGACCTGGATGATCGGGAAGCTGCCCGTGTTCGTCGGAGCGGATTCGGGCAGCCAGAGCACGGCGATCGCTCCGTGGCCCTCTCCCGACTCGGGGTCCGCGTTGCGGAAGGTGAGCCGCGCCCCGAGGACCCGCGCCTGGCCCGCCGCGATGGTCAGGCCCAGGCCGTGGCCCTTGCCCGCCCGGTCCGAGCTGCCCGTGCGGAAGCGGCTCGGGCCCTCCTTCAGCAGCTCCTCCGGGAAGCCCGGCCCGTGGTCGCGCACGCGCAGCACGCGCCCCTCCACGGTCACCTCGAACGGCCCCTTGCCGTGCTTGGCGGCGTTGGCGAGCAGATTGCCGAGGATGCGCTCCAGGCGGCGCGGGTCGGTGGAGACATAGGCGTCGCGCACGACCTTGACCTGGGCCTGCGGCTCCGCGATCCGGACCCTGCGCAGGACGAACTCGCCGAGCCGGATGTCCTGCATCTCGGCCCGCTCCGCGAAGCCGTCCAGCCGGGCGACCTCGAGGACGTCCTCGACCAGCGTGCGCATGGCCTGGGCCCGGTCGCGGACGAGCTCGGTGGGGCGGCCGGGCGGCAGCAGCTCGGCGGCGGTGAGCAGGCCGGTGACGGGGGTGCGCAGCTCATGGGCGATGTCGGCGGTGACCCGCCGCTCGGCCTCCAGCCGCTGCTGGAGCGCCTCAGCCATGCCGTCGACCGCCCGTGCCAGATCGTCGGTCTCGTCCCGCACCCGCCCCCCGATGGCCTCGCGTACGCGCACCTCGGCGTCGCCGTCGGCGAGCTTGCGGGCGGCGGTGGCGGCCTTGCGCAGCCGCCGGGAGAGCTGGCCCCCGATGAGGATGCCCAGGGCACAGCCGCCGAGCACTACCGCGACCGAGCCGATGATCAGCGCCCGGTCGAGGGCGTCGAGGATGGAGAAGCGGTCCTGGAAGCGGGTGTGAATCGAGAGGATCTTGCCGTTCCGCAGCGGGGTCGAGGCCCAGACCTCGGGGGTGCCCTTGCCGTCGGAGTCCTGGAGATAGGTGGCGCGCAGGCCCACGGCGGCGGCGTCCTTGAGCTGCTTGGGCAGCGCCGGGTCGTCCAGCTTCGCGTGCAGCATCAGCCGGTGGGTGCTCTCGTAGTAGCCCTGAGCGATCTGCACCCGGGAGTCCATCACGTCACGGGCGTTGTCGAGCATGGACAGCCGCGCGGCGTTGTGCACGACCAGGCTCAGCGCGACGGCCACCAGCGCGCTGACGCCGGCGATCGCGAGGCTGACCTTCCAGCGCAGGCCGGAGCGGAGGTTGAGCTTCACCACGGGAGGCCCCGGTGGTTCACCATCGGGTGGTCAGCCTCTGAGCTTGTAGCCGAAGCCACGGACCGTCTCGATGCGGTCCTGGCCGATCTTGCCCCGGAGCCGCTGCACATGGACGTCGACGACGCGGGTGTCGCCGCCCCAGCCGTAGTCCCAGACCCGCTCCAGCAGCCGGTCGCGGGAGAGCACCGTGCCCGGCGCCGCGGAGAATTCCAGCAGCAGCCGCATCTCCGTCGGGGTCAGGGCCACCGGCTCGCCGGCCTTGTGCACCTCCATGCCCTCCGTGTCGACCTCCAGGTCACCGAAGCGCAGCACACCGCCCTCGATCGGCTCCGGCTCGTCGGCGGCGGAGCCCGCCCCGCCGGCGTGCCCGAAGCGCCGCAGCACGGCCCGTATCCGGGCGACGAGCACGGCACCGTCGAAGGGCTTGGTCACATAGTCGTCGGCCCCGGCCTCCAGGCCGAGCACGACGTCGATGGAGTCCGCGCGCGCCGACAGCATGATCACGGGGACGGTCGACTCGTCACGGATCCGGCGGCAGAGGCTCACCCCGTCCAGACCCGGCACCATGACATCGAGCAGGGCGATGTCGGGCCTGCGGGCGCGGAAGCGCTCCAGTCCCAGCAGCCCGTCGGGCACCGCCGTCACCTCGAAGCCGTCGCGCTCCAGCGCCAGCTGGGTCGCCTCGCGGATGACGTCGTCGTCCTCGACGAAGAGCACATGCGTATCGGCCACGCTGCTCTCAGCCCTCCGTTCCCACGCTCGGGAGTTCACCCTTGTCGTTGTTGCCGACCTTGCTGAAGTCGGTGTGCGTGCGACTGGCCTCGCGGAACTCGTCCCCCGACCAGTGGTACGTCATGACGTCCTCGCCCGACGCACAGCACGCCGCGTCACCGGGGCCGTAGACCTGCTTGGTGATCCGCAGGTCGCGGCGGTCTATCTCGGCGTAGACGGGCGGCTGCTCGGCCGCGAACACATTCTCGTACGAGTCGCCCTTGGCACGGTACACATATGAGGCGACCCCCAGGGAATCCCCGCAGGTCAGGATGTTGACGACCACGTCGTTGCGGGAGCCCTCGGTCACCTGCCCGTAGATCACGTCGACGGGGTACTGGTTCTTCTCGCACGGCTTGAGGTTCTTCTTGACCTGATCGCTGACCTTGGGGTCGGACTTGATCAGCTTGACGGCGTCGATCTTCCCCTGGGTGGGGGCCGCCGAAGCCGCGGGCACGCGGGTGGGCTTCGCCGCGGACTGGGTCTGCGCGGTGCCCTCCTTCCGCACGCCCTCACTGCCCGCCTCGCATCCGGCAAGCAGAAGACCGGCGGCCGCGGCCAGTGCTGCGACCGTGCCGCCGGTGATCAGTGCCGGCTTGGTGGGAGCCGCCTTTTTCAGGCTGCGCACCGTTCCTGCCCCCGCTCGTTGCGCTCAAGGGCGTGGAAGTCCAGGTCGCGGCTCTCCAGTTCCTGACGCAGCCGGGCCAGCGCCCGGTGCAGCGTGCTCTTGACCGTGCCGGTCGACATGCCGAGCGCCTCCGCGGTCTCCTCGGTGCTCATCTGCTCCCAGTGGCGCAGCACGACCACGCTGCGCTGCTTGGGTGCCAGGACTCCGAGGATGTCCATCAGCAGCGCACGGTCGGCGTGCTGCTCCGTGCCGTCCTCGACGCAGGCGTCGGGGAGCTGCTCGGTGGGCACCTCGTCGAGCTTGCGGGCGCGCCACCACTCCGTACGAGTGTTGATCATGACACGGCGGAGGTAGGCGTCGGCCAGCGACTTGTCCGCTATGCCTTCCCAGCGGCCGTAGGTGCGCACCAGGGCGGTCTGGAGGAGGTCCTGCGCGTCGATGGGGTCCGGAACGAGGCGGCGGGCGCTGCGCAGGAGGGCGTCCTGACGGTTGCGCACGTACTCTTCGAAGTCCAGAACCTTGCCGCTGCTGGCCATCTTGCAGCCTCCATTCCGCTTGCATTCCCCGCGTCACGCTGGCGGTCCCCCAGCACGAGTAGGACGCTACGGACGAGCTGTTGCGGCGCGATGTGCAGCAGCACTGCGGCTGGTGCACAGCTGTCCATAGGTTGTGTAACAGCGCCGAGGGAAAGCCGAAGAAATGGGGCGCAAAGGGGGCTGTCGGCCTTTGCTTTGTTGCCGTGACCTGGGCGCGGACCGCCGGATCGGTCGCCGCCGCGGGCGCGGGGGAACCGCGCCCGGCACGGCTAGGTGAGCGGCAGCCGGTAGTGGCCGTCGGGCAGGGGTTCGACCAGGCCGTCCGCGACCAGCCCGTCGAGGGCGCGTGCCCGCTGCACCGGCTCGTCCCAGACCGCGTCCAGCGCCCGCTGCGGCACCGGCTCCAGGGCCTCGCGGAGCACGGCCAGGAGCTTGCCCCGGACCTGGCGGTCCGTACCGGCGTAGGTCTGGCCGCGGCGCGGCGGGCCGTCGTGCGCCGGGGAACCGGCCGCCCGCCAGGCGCACCGCGCGGCGATCGGGCAACGGGCGCAGTCGGGGGTGCGCGCCGTGCAGACGAGCGCCCCAAGCTCCATCGTCGCCGCCGCCCAGCGGGCGGCCACCGGCTCCTCGGCGGGCAGCAGCTCGCGCGCCAGCTTCCGCTCGGCGGCGGTGGTCGCGTTCGGCGGGTACTGCGCACCGCTCACGGCGCGCGCGAAGACCCGGCGGACGTTGGTGTCCAGGACCGCGTGCCGCTGCCCGAACGCGAACGAGGCGACCGCCGCGGCGGTGTACTCGCCGACACCGGGCAGCGCCAGCAACTCGGCGTGGTCGCTCGGCACCTCGCCGCCGTGCAGCTCCGTGATCGCCGTCGCCGCCGCGTGCAGCCGCAGCGCGCGCCGGGGATAGCCGAGCCGGCCCCAGGCCCGTACGGCCTCGCCGGGCGGCTCCGCCGCGAGGGCGGCGGGGCGCGGCCAGCGGGCGAGCCACTGCTCGTACACCGGCAGCACCCGGCTGACCGGCGTCTGCTGGAGCATGAACTCGCTGACCATCACCCCCCACGGCCCCGCCTCGGGGCGGCGCCAGGGCAGGTCACGGGCGTGCGTGTCGAACCAGGCGAGCACGGGGCCGTGCAGAGCGGCATCCGTCCCGGGCACGCCTGCGGAGGGTGGCGAGATAGTCATCACCACGATCCTGACACGTGCCGGGAGGGCTCCGTCGCCGGGCGGAGCCATATATGTGACTTTCGGCAGGGGCGCAGGGCCCGGTCGTCCCGGTACGTTCGAGCGGTGAGCCGCAGACCCGCCCTGACCACGGTGCTTCCGGACACCCTGCTCTGGGTGGCGCTGGCCGCTCCCGCCTTCGCCGCGACCGGTCTCGGGCTGAACACACCGCGGCCCTGGTGGCAGTCGGTGTGCGCCGCCGTCCTGCTCGCCGTCGCCGTCGTGGCCTCGCGTACGCGGCCGGTGCTCGGGCTGCTGCTCGTCGCGGGCATGGGCCTGGCCACCTCGCCCTCGCTCTTCACGCTCTCGTACGGGCCCGCGCTCGCCGTCCTCGCCTATCTGCTCGGCCGCCGCTCGGCACGGGCCCGGCCCGCGCTGTACGCCTTCGCGGCGATCGCCGCGGCGGGCACGCTGCTCGTCGTGGGGCGCGGCTTCGACCCCGTCGTGGAATGGCTGGTTCTGATCGGCACGCTGCTCTTCGGGGCGGTCTTCCCGTGGCTGGTCGGCCGCTACCGCAGGCAGGACCGCGAGCTGGTGGCCGCCGGGTGGAGCCGTGCCGCGCAGCTGGAACGCGAGCAGGTGATCGTCGCCGACCGCGCCCGGCTGCGCGAGCGCGCCCGCATCGCCCAGGACATGCACGACTCCCTGGGCCACGAACTGAGCCTGATCGCGCTGCGGGCGGGCGCCCTCCAGGTGGCGCCCGGCCTCGACGCGGAACAGCGCGCGGCCGCCGCGGACCTGCGCGGGGCGGCGGCGGCCGCCACCGACCGGCTCCGCGACATCATCGGCATCCTCCGCGACCCCACGACGACCCAGGCGGCCCCCGTGCCCCCGCTGACCCCGGCGGACGAGACCATTCCGGCCCTGGTGCGGCGGGCGGCCGCCTCGGGCATGACCGTGAGCCTGCGCTGCGACGGGCCCGCCGCCGCAGCACCGCCCATGGTCGAGCGCGCCGCCCACCGCGTCGTCCAGGAAGCCCTGACGAACGCGGCCAAGCACGCGCCCGGCGCCGAGGTCACCGTGACCGTCGAGCACGCCGCGGACGCCACCGCCGTGACCGTCGTCAACGGCCCCGCACCCGCCACGTCCCTCGCCCAGCCCGGTGGCGGCGGCACCGGGCTGCTCGGCCTGCGCGAGCGCGCCGCCCTGGCCGGCGGGAACCTCTCCGCCGGGCCGTACGACGGCGGCTTCCGCGTCCGTGCCCACCTGCCCCACACACCTCCCGCGCCCGCCGCGGAACAGGAACCGCCGCGCACCGGTGAGTCCGGCGGGTCTCAGGCGCTCACCGCCGCCTCGGCGGCCGGGGACCTCGACGCGTTCGCCCGCGCCCGGCGCGTGTCCCGGCGGCGCGTCGTCGTGCCGTTCGCCGTCGTCGGCGGATGCGCCGCCGTCTTCGTCGCGGCCGCCTTCGGGTGGTACGCCTACATCAAGGCGCACTCCGTGCTGAAGCCCGCCGACTACGCGGAGCTGCGCGTCGGCTCGCCGTACGCCGCGGTCGAGCCCCTGCTGCCGGACCGCCGCGTGGCCGAACCACCGGTCCGGCGGGCCGTGGCGGCACCGCCCGCCGGGGCGCAGTGCCGCTACTACCGGGCCAGCGGCGAGCTCTTCGTCAGCGTCGACCACTTCCGGCTCTGCTTCCGCGACGGCCTGCTGGTCGCGAAGAGCCACATCCCCCGCGTCGGCACGACCGAAGTCGTCGAACAGGAGGAAAAGGAGTGGGTGCGGTGACAGGAGAGGCCATCAGGGTGCTGCTCGCGGACGACGAGGCGATGATCCGCGCGGGCGTCCGGGCCATCCTCGGCGCCGACCCCGGCATCGAGGTGGTCGCCGAGGCCGCGGACGGCCGGGAGGCCGTGGAAGCGGCACAGGCGCACCGCCCGGACGTCGCGCTGCTGGACATCCGGATGCCGCGGCTGGACGGCCTCGCCGCGTGCGAGGAGATCCGCCGCACCACACCCGGCACGGCCGTCGCCATGCTCACCACCTTCTCCGAGGACGCCTACATCTCCCGCGCCCTCGGCGGTGGCGCCACCGGCTTCCTCCTCAAGTCCGGCGACCCGTACGAGCTGATGGCCGGCGTGCGCGCGGTGGCCGATGGCGGTGCCTACCTCTCGCCCAAGGTCGCCCGGCACGTCATCGCCGAGCTGGGGGGCGAGCGGCTGACGCGCGGCGCCGCCGCCCGCGCCCGTACCGCCGGGCTCACCACCCGCGAGCGCGAGGTGCTGGCCCTGCTGGGGGAGGGGCTCTCCAACGCCGGCATCGCCCGCCGGCTGCACCTCGTGGAGGGCACCGTCAAGGGCTATGTGAGCGCGGTCCTGGACCGGCTGGAGGTCGGCAACCGAGTGCAGGCCGCGATCATCGCGTACGAGGCCGGACTGGTCACCGGCGACTGACCGGGGTGGAATGGGGATCATGAGCGAGACCGGGCAGCGGCCCCCGAACGAGATCCGGGCGGCCCTCGACGCCCACACCACCATGACCCTCGCCTACGCCGACGAGGACGGCCCCCAGGCGTGCGCCGTCCTCTACGCGCGGGCGGAGACCGCCGACGGCGGCCCCGCCCTCCTCTTCGTCACCTCGGTCACCACCCGCCACGGCCGTGCCCTCCTCGACGGGGGGCCCGTCGCCTTCACCGCGCAGCGCGACGGCCAGGCGTGGACCGCCCTGACGGGCATTCAAGGGCGGGGCACCTGCCGCCGCCTGGAGGGCGCGGACCGCGAGGCGGGGTGGCGGACGTACGGCACGCGCTATCCGTACGTGGACCGGAACGAGAAGCTCCGACAGGCGATGGAACGCACCGATCTGTGGGAGCTGCGCCCCGGCTGGCTGCGGCTTGTCGACAACGGCCAGGGCTTCGGTCACAAGACGGAGTGGACTCACCACCCCAACGTGTGAACTCCCGTCATGCCTTGACGAGTACGCTCCACCGGCCACCGCGCCACCGCTCCACCAGCCTGGTGGCCGAGCGGACGAACAGCCGGGCGGTCAGCAGCGCGACGACGGCACCGAGCACCAGGCCCGCGGCCACGTCGTGCGGGTAGTGCACGCCGAGGAAGACCCGGGAGAAGGCCACCAGCAGCGCCATGGGCACCACCAGCCACGCCGCCACGGGGCGCGCCAGGATGATGCCGGTCGCCATGACGGCGGCCAGCGTCGCGTGGTTGCTGGGGAAGGAGTAGTCGTTCGCCGCCGGGCACGCGGCGATCGAGGTGACCGCGTGCGCCACCGCCCGGCACGGCCGCGCCTCGTCGACCAGGCTCTTTACGACCTCGCTGATCGCGTACGCCACGGCCGTGCCGACCGGCACCAGGAGGGTGAGGGCCACCTCGCGCGCGCCGCGCCGCCGGGCCAGCCACCAGATCACGACGGCCACCGCCGCCAGCAGCAACAGTCCGGCCTGGGTGCCGACTTCCGCGAGGCTGTGCACCCAGCCCGGGGTGGAGTGCGCGTAATCGGTGATGTCACGGTAGAGATCGTCGTCCATGATCCCTGGAGCGTACGGAATGTCACCACCGCGGCACATCGGGCGATCGGCATGCGGCGAGCCTGACTTTCGTCAGGTACCGACAACGGAATGCCGTCGTCCTGCGGGCTGATGATGCGAAAAGTAGGCACCCGCCCGGCGGGTATTGGCTGGTGCCCTGCCCGATCTCTCGTAGAGTCTTCGCGTGGGATCTCTGCGCAATCCGATCGGGCCGCTTCCCTCCTCCATCTATTGGCGGCGGAGGGCAGTTGCGCTTGGCCTGCTCGGCCTTCTCGTACTGCTGGGATTGTGGATCGTCAGCCTCGGAGGTGACGGCGGCGGCTCCGGCAAGGACCAGGGCAAGGGCCCGTCGGACGGGAAGGGCCCGGGGGAGACGACCATCACGCCCGGCCCCGTCCCCTCGGGCACCTTCAACAGCCAACGGCCGGGCGGCCGTGGCGACTCGGGCACGAGCGGAAGCGGCGGCGTCGCGAACGACCACGGTGACGTCGGTGGCTCAGGGGGCTCCGGTGGTTCCGGTGGTGGCGCGGGCGGTTCCGGATCCGGGGGCTCCGGGGGTGGCAGCGGAGCGCTGGGCACCGGCGACGGCAAGGTCGTTCCCGCCGGTTCCTCGCTGCCCGACTGCGCGTCAGGCTCCGTGAGCCTGACGGTGCGCAGCGTCAAGGACTCCTACGGCCCGGACGAGAAGCCGAAGTTCGAGATCGTCGTGAAGAACTCCGGCGGCTCGGCGTGCAAGGTCGACTTCGGGTCCACGGCGGCCGTCCTGAAGATCACCGCCGCCGGTGGCGACGACCACGTCTGGTCCTCCGACGACTGCCCCCGGGGCAAGGGCGCCGTCCTGATCGAGCTGCCCGGCTCGGGTGAGACGAAGCGGACGCTGGAGTGGGACCGCAAGAAGAGCGCCCCGCGGTGTGTGACGCCGTCCGGCGCTTCGTCGGCGGGCCCGGGTACGTACCGGGTGGAGGTCAAGGTGGCCGGGGTCACCGAGAAGTTCGAGTTCACCCTCGACAAGGGCTGACATGTGAAGAAGCGCTGTGCGGGCCGGAACAGCCGGCCCGCACAGTGCTTCTTCACGCACACAGCGGCAGCGCCGCGTCAGACGTAGCGCTCCAGGATCGACGACTCCGCCAGGCGCGAAAGGCCCTCGCGCACGGAACGCGCACGCGCCTCGCCGACGCCGTCGACGGTCTGGAGATCGTCGACGCTGGCGGCGAGCAGCTTCTGGAGGCCGCCGAAGTGGTCGACCAGCCGCTCGATGATCGCCCCCGGCAGCCGCGGCACCTTCGCCAGCAGGCGGTAGCCGCGCGGCGAGACCGCGGAGTCCAGCGTCTCGGGCGATCCGCTGTAGCCCAGCGCGCGGGCCACGATGGGCAGTTCGAGCAGCTCGGCGTGGGTGAGGGAGTCCAGCTCGGCGAGCGCCTCGGGCACCGTGCGCGTGCGCTTGGCGGTCGGCTCGGGGACGTAGTCCCGCACGACCAGGTCGCGCTCCGGCTCGACGCCGGCGATCAACTCGTCCAGCTGGAGCGAGAGAAGACGGCCGTCGGTGCCCAGCTCGACCACATACTCCGCGATCTCCGTGGCGATCCGGCGGACCATCTCCAGCCGCTGGGACACCGCCGTGACGTCCCGGACGGTCACCAGATCCTCGATCTCCAGCGCGGAGAGCGTGCCCGCGACCTCGTCCAGCCGGAGCTTGTAGCGCTCCAGGGTGGCGAGCGCCTGATTGGCGCGGGAGAGGATCGCGCCCGACTCCTCCAGCACGCGCCGCTCACCGCCCACGTACAGCGCGATCAGCCGCATCGACTGACTGACCGAGACCACGGGGAATCCGCACTGGATCGAGACGCGCTGCGCGGTGCGGTGCCGGGTGCCGGTCTCCTCGGTGGGGATGGAGGCGTCCGGCAGGAGCTGGACGCCCGCCCGCACGATCTTGGTGATGTCCTTGTCGAGGATCAGCGCGCCGTCCAGCTTGCACAGCTCACGCAGCCGGGTGGCCGTGAACTCCACGTCGAGGACGAAACCGCCCGTACACATCGACTCGACGGTCTTGTCCATGCCCAGGACGATCAGACCGCCGGTGTTGCCGCGAAGAATGCGCTCGAGTCCGTCGCGCAAGGCCGTGCCGGGCGCGACGGCGCTCAGCGAGGCGCGCATCAGACCGTCGGCACCGGAGGAACCCCCGGCCTTGCCGGGGCCCGATGCCCGGTCGTTGGCTGCCACTGCACTCCTCCGGTCGCAAGGTCAACGGTGCCGCAGGCCGCCCTGCCGTCCGTACGTACGGGCGAGACCAGGGGAAAGTCTACTGGCGTATTCCGGCGCCCAGCCTATTAAAGGGGCCTCTCCTCAGGTTCGGACAGGGCTCTGCTCCGACGGGGCGTCCGCCCCGGCTTTGCGCCGGTTCTCCCGGGGTACCCGCTTGGGCAGCACTCGAAGCGCCTCGCCTATGTCCGCGACCTCCAGGACCCGCATCCCGCTGGGCACCTTCCCGGGGTCGCCCGGCACCAGCGCGTGCGTGAACCCCAGCCGGGCAGCCTCCGCCAGCCGCCGCTGCACACCCGTGACCCGACGGACCTCGCCCGCCAGCCCCACCTCGCCGATGGCCACCAGGTTCTTCGGCAGCGGGGTGTCGCTCGCGGCGCTCGCGAGCGCGAGCGCGACGGCGAGGTCGGCGGCCGGCTCGGAGAGCTTCACCCCGCCCACCGTGGCGCTGTAGATGTCCCGCTTGCCGAGCGCGCTGATGCGCCCGCGCTGCTCCAGCACGGCCAGCATCATCGACACCCGCGATGTCTCCAGGCCGGACGTGGTGCGGCGGGGCGAGGGGATCTGCGATTCGACCGTCAGCGCCTGGACCTCGGCGACCAGCGGACGCCTGCCCTCCAGCGTCACCGTCAGACAGGTGCCCGGCACGGGCTCGTCGCGCCGGGTCAGGAACAGCCCGCTGGGGTCGGCGAGCCCCGTGATGCCCTCGTCGTGCAGCTCGAAACAGCCGACCTCGTCCGTCGCGCCATAGCGGTTCTTCACGCCGCGCACCAGGCGCAGCCGGGCGTGCCGGTCGCCCTCGAAGCTCAGCACCACGTCCACCAGGTGCTCCAGCAGGCGGGGCCCCGCGATCGCGCCGTCCTTGGTGACATGGCCGACCAGCAGCGTCGACATCCCGCGCTCCTTCGACGCCCGGATCAGCGCGCCCGCGACCTCGCGCACCTGCGCCATGCCGCCCGGCGCCCCGTCGATCTCCGGCGAGGCCACCGTCTGCACGGAGTCCATGATCAGGAGGGACGGTTTGACGGTGTCGAGATGCCCGAGGACGGCCGACAGATCCGTCTCGGCGGCCAGATAGAGGTGGTCCGAGAGCGCGCCGATCCGGTCGGCCCGCAGCCGGACCTGGCTCGCGGACTCCTCACCCGTCACATAGAGCGTGCGGTGCTCCTCCGAAGCGGCCTTGGCCGCGACGTCCAGCAGCAGGGTCGACTTGCCGACACCGGGCTCGCCCGCGAGCAGCACGACGGCGCCGGGCACGAGCCCGCCACCGAGGACCCGGTCCAGCTCGTCGACTCCCGTGCTCCGTGCCGTCGCCTGCCGGCCGTCCACCTGCGCGATCGGCAACGCGGCGGAGGTCACCCGGCCCGGCGCGGTCGTCCGCACGGCGGGCGCGCCGAACTCCTCCACGGTGCCCCATGCCTGGCACTCGGGGCAGCGCCCCAGCCATTTGGCTGTGGTCCAGCCGCATTCTGTGCATCGGTAGGAGGGGCGGTCCTTGGGGGAACGTGCGGTGCGGGCGGCCATGGTGGTCACCGTATCCGGGGGGACTGACAGTTGGGTGGGTGCGGGGTGTTCGTGGGTGGGGTTCGCCGTTGTCGGGTGCGGGTCCGTTGTGCTTTCGGTGGGGTGCCGGGTGCGGGTGTGTTGTGGTTGCGGTTCGGGTGGCCTCAAGCGCCGGCCGGGCTGGTTTGTGGTGGGTGCCGGGGGTGGGTCTTCCGGGCTGGGGACCTGGAACGCGGTGCGGTGCGGGTCACGCGGATCGAGTGCCCTGAAATCGCACCGCGTTCCAGAACTCCACCCTCCAGCCCCACCCCCTCCCGCCGGAGGGCGAGTGCGGGACGTGTCCGCTTCAGGGTTCGCATTCAGCCCGTTGGGGGCACCTCCCAGCGTTAGCTGGGGGAGTTTGAGGACGCGGCCGAAGGGCGCTCTCCGCCGCAGGCGGCAACGGACCCGCAGGTCGGGGTCTGGGGCGGCAGCCCCAGTTCCGGGTCGCGCAACCTAGCGGGGGTCTGGGGGCTTGCCCCCCACGCGGCGGAGCCGCACATCGGATGCAGCCGGGAAGGGGCGGGGCTGGGGGCGCGAGCCCCCGTGCGGGAGCGCGTGCCCCGGGGGGCAAGCCCGCCGCAGGCGGTATCGCCCCCTCGCCCCCCGACGGAGCCTCACCGTTAGAGGGAGAAGCTCACCCGAATGGGTTAATCCTGCGTCCGCAGCAAGAACGAGGGACCGCCACGCGCCTACCGTCGCCGGGATGATGACCAGGAGGCCCGAGCCCCCCACGCACGCCACCGGCGCGCACCGCGCAGGCCGCGAGGCGCCGCGCGCGGCCCGTACGGAGCAGGAGACGCTTGCGCAGCGGCCGCCTCTTCAGTGCGACCCCCACCTCGACGGCCTGTTCACCTACTGCCTGTCCGTGCTGTGCGAGCACGACAGCGCGACCGCCGCGCTCGGCGAGGTCCTCGCGATCGCCGAGCGGCGCGCCGACCGGGCGCCCGCCGGTGACGACGTGCGCCGCTCCTGGCTCTACGCCCTCGCCCGCTGGGCCTGTCTGCGGCGGCTCGCGGAGCCTGGCGGCAAGCCGGGGGAGCGCGAGGGCGCGGCCGTCGACGAGCACCGCCGTACGGAGCTCGCCCAGCTCGCCTGGCCCGAGGCCGCCGGGACCACCGCCGAGCAGCGCGAAGCGCTCGAACTGGCCGTACGCCACGGCCTCTCCGCGCACGAGGTCGCGGCCGTGCTCCGGATGGAGAGCGATGCCGCCCGCACCCTGCTGTCCAGCGCCGCCTGCGAGGTCGAGCGCACCCGGACCGCGCTGGCCGTCGTGGAGTCGGGCCGCTGCCCGGTGGTGGCACGGTTCGCGGGCGACACCCGGGTGCTGCTGGGCACCGCGCTCCGCCGCGAACTGGTCCGGCACGTCGACGACTGCGCGGACTGCCGCCGTACTGCCGAGCGGGCCACCGCGGGCGAACCCTGGCCCGGCACCTCCGCCTCGTCGGCCGCGCTGCCCGTCATCGAGGCCCCGCGGGCCGCGGTGCACGCGGCCATGCTGGCCGCCGTGAGCGCGCGTACGCAGCGGGGGTCCGCCGCGCCCCCGAACCCCCGCTTCGACCGCCGGGGCTTCCCCGTGGACCCCAAGGACCGCGTCGCGCGCCGGGGCCGCCTCCGCAGCCGGGCGATCACGACCACGGTCGTCGCCACCGTCGTCGCCGCGCCCGTGCTCGCCCTGTGGGCCGCCTACCGCGGTGCCCCGTCGACGGGGGAGGCCCAGAACCCCGCCTCCGTCACCGCCGAGGAGGCCGGCGGCCCGGCCGTCTACCCGCCGGGGGAGGCGGAACCCGCCGACAAGCGGATCGGCTCGCGCACCGCGACCGGAAGCCCGGTGCCCGGTGTGTCGGTCTCGGTGATCGGGCCGGACGGCAGACCCGTGCCCGTACCCGAGGAACAGCCCGGCGGCGTGCCGCCCTCACCCACCGGCAGCGCGGTTCCCCTGCCCGGCCCCCCGCCGTCGCCCGCGCCGGGCCCCGGGCGGCTCACGATCACCGCGCAGCCGAGCGGCAAGGCCACGCTCATCACCCTCACCGCGAGCGGCGGGGAAGCGGTGCCCTGGTCGATGACCACCAGCGCGCCGTGGCTGCGGCTCAGCCGGACCGGCGGGGTGCTGTGGCCCGGGCAGTCCATCACCGTCGTCGTCGACGTCGACACGACGGACGAGCCGGCCGGGCCGTGGAGTGCGCGGGTCGCTGTGGCGCCGGGTGGTACGACGGTGACGATCGAGGGGCGGGGCCCGGTGCCGATACCGACGCCTCGGCTTTCGCCGTCGCCTCAGCCTTCCGGCTCGCCGCCGGTGGGGTGACCGGGGGGTGCGCGGTCTGTCGGGTGCGGATCGCTCACGCCTGCGGCGGGCTTTTCCCCTACCCGCCCCTTCCCGGCTGCGTCTGATGTGCGGCTCCGCCGCGTGGGGGGAGCTGCCCCTGACCCCCGCAACACGCTTCGCGCGTTGTCCTCAAACGCCGGACAGGCTGAATGCGAACCCTGAAGCGGACACGTCCCGCACGTGCCCTCCGGTGGGAGGGGGTGGGGCTGGAGGGTGGGGTTCTGGAACGCGGTGCGAATTCGGGGCACTCAATACGCGAAACGGCACCCGCACCGCGTTCCAGGTCCCCAGCCCGGAAGACCCACCCCCGGCACCCACCACCAACCCAGCCCGGCCGGCGATTGAGGCCACCCGTAACCGCAAGGCGCAACGGACCCGCGGACGAAAAACCAGCCGTCACCCATCCGCCGGATGCGGAGCCAACGGCAGCAGCGCCCCCATCCGCTCCTCACAAAGCTCCACCAGCCGCCCGTACGCCTCCTTACCCATGAGCTCCGTGAGCTCAGGCGCGTACGTCACATACACAGGCTCACCCGCACCATGCGCGGACGTCGCCGACGTGCACCACCAGTGGAGGTCATGGCCGCCGGGGCCCCAGCCGCGGCGGTCGTACTCGCCGATGGAGACCTGGAGGACGCGCGTGTCGTCGGGGCGGTCGATCCAGTCGTACGTGCGGCGGACGGGGAGCTGCCAGCAGACGTCCGGCTTGGTCTCCAGCGGTTCGCGGCCCTCCTTGAGGGCCAGGATGTGCAGGGAGCAGCCGGCGCCGCCCGCGAAGCCGGGGCGGTTCTGGAAGATGCAGGAGCCGTCCCAGCGGCGGGTCTGGCGGTCGCCGTCGTCATCGACCTGGGTCCAGCCGGTCGACGTGCCGACGTCGTGGAACTGCCAGATGTCCGGAGTCAGCCGCGCCACGTGTCCGGCGACGCGCTGCTCGTCCTCCTCGTCCGAGAAGTGCGCGCCCAGCGTGCAGCAGCCGTCGTCGGCGCGGCCGGCCTGGATGCCCTGGCAGCCGCTGCCGAAGATGCAGCTCCACCGGGAGGTGAGCCAGGTCAGGTCGCAGCGGAAGACCTGTTCGTCGTCGGCCGGATCGGGGAATTCGACCCAGGCGCGGGCAAAGTCGAGCCCGACCTCGTCGGAGACCTTCGCGGGGACCTTCGAGGAGGCCGTCGCAGAAGCCTTCGCGGAGATCTTGGACCGCTTCTTCCCGGTCTTGTCGAGGGATTTGTCAGGCTTGGCCTTCTTCGTCTTTGCCACCCCTCAAGACTATGCGCCCCGGCCGGTCGCAGTAGCGTTCAGGCCATGAGACTCGGTGTCCTCGATGTGGGTTCGAATACGGTCCATCTGCTGGTGGTGGACGCGCATCCGGGCGCCCGCCCCCTGCCCGCCCACTCCCACAAGGCCGAACTGCGCCTCGCGGAGCTCCTCGACGACAAAGGGGCGATCAGCGAGGCGGGGATCGACCGGCTCGTATCGGTCATTCAGGAGGCGCAGGAGGCCGCCGAGGACAAGGGCGTGGAGGAGGTCCTGCCGTTCGCGACCTCCGCGGTGCGCGAGGCGGCCAACGCCGACACCGTGCTCGCGCGCGTCCAGAAGGAGACCGGGATCACCCTGCCGGTCCTCACCGGCGACGAGGAGGCGCGGCTGACGTTCCTGGCCGCCCGCCGGTGGTTCGGCTGGTCGGCCGGAAAGCTCTTGGTCCTCGACATCGGGGGCGGCTCCCTGGAGATCGCCTTCGGCATGGACGAGGAGCCCGACGTGGCCGTCTCGCTGCCGCTGGGCGCGGGCCGGCTGACCACGGCCTGGCTGCCGGGCGACCCGCCCGACGCCACGGACGTACGGGCCCTGCGGCGGCACGTACGCGCGCAGATCGCCCGCATCGTCGGGGACTTCGCCCGGCACGGCACTCCGGACCACGTCGTCGCCACCTCCAAGACGTTCAAGCAGCTCGCCCGGATCGCCGGAGCGGCCCGCTCCACCGACGGCCTCTACGTCCAGCGCGCGCTCACCCGGCGCTCCCTGGAGGAGTGGGTGCCCAAGCTCGCCGCCATGACCTCGGCGGAGCGCGCCCGGCTGCCCGGCGTCTCGGAGGGCCGCGCGCCCCAGCTGGTCGCGGGCGCGCTCGTCGCGGAGGCGGCCATGGACCTCCTCGGCGTCGAGGAGCTGGAGATCTGCCCCTGGGCGCTGCGGGAGGGTGTCATCCTCCGGCGGCTCGATCACCTGCCCACTTCCTGACGCGGCTGCCGCGAAGGCGTACCGCCGGTGCGCCGCACGGCCACCTCCATGCCCGCGGTCCGGGACACGGTCGTACGCTGTCCCTCGTGACAGAGCCTGTGGTGCGCATCCCGGATGCGAAGGTCGCGCTGTCCACGGCCTCGGTCTACCCGGAGTCGACGGCGACGGCCTTCGAGATCGCCGCGCGCCTGGGCTACGACGGCGTCGAGGTCATGGTGTGGACCGACCCGGTCAGCCAGGACATCGAGGCGCTCCGCCGCCTGTCCGACTACCACCAGGTGCCCATCCTGGCCGTCCACGCGCCCTGCCTGCTGATCACGCAGCGCGTCTGGTCGACCGACCCCTGGGTCAAGCTCCAGCGGGCCCGCACGGCCGCCGAGAAGCTGGGTGCCACGACCGTCGTCGTCCACCCGCCGTTCCGCTGGCAGCGCGGCTACGCACGGGACTTCGTGCAGGGGATCTGGCGGATGGCCGACGAGACGGACGTCCGCTTCGCCGTCGAGAACATGTACCCCTGGCGCTACCGCGACCGCGAGATGCTCGCCTACGCCCCGGACTGGGACGTCACCAAGGACGACTACCGCCACTTCACCGTCGACCTCTCGCACACCGCCACCGCCCGGACGGACGCCATCCAGATGATCGACAGGATGGGCGACCGGCTGGCGCACATCCACCTCGCCGACGGCAACGGCTCCGCCAAGGACGAGCACCTCGTGCCGGGCCGCGGCAAGCAGCCCTGTGCCGAGCTGCTGGAACGCCTCGCCACCACCGGCTTCGCCGGCCACGTGGTGATCGAGGTCAACACCCGGCGCGCCATGTCCGCCGCCGAGCGCGAGGCCGACCTCGCCGAGGCCCTGGCCTTCACCCGGCTGCACCTCGCCTCCCCGACGGGCGCGGCCCGTCCGTGAGCGCCCCCCGTACGGGTGACCGAGCCCCCAGGAAACGCGGCAGGCCCGCCCGTACGGACCTCGGCGGCGGGCCCGGCGCGCGTGAGCGCATCCTCGCGGCGGCGCGCGCCGAGTTCGCCGAACGCGGCTACGACAAGGCGTCCATCCGGGCCATAGCCAGGGGCGCGGACGTGGACCCCGCCCTCGTCCACCACTACTTCGGGCCCAAGGAACAGATCTTCGCCGCCGCCATCGAGGTGGCCTTCGCGCCCGCCCTCCAGATGCCCCATGTCGTCCTCGAAGGCGGTCCGGACACCGTCGGCGAACGCATGGCGCGCTTCTTCCTCGGCCTGTGGGAGGACCCCGTCACCCGCGAGCCGCTGCTCGCGATCGTCCGGTCCGCCGTCGCCAACGAGACCGCGGCCGCGGTCTTCCGCGACCTCGTCTCCACCCGGCTGATGACCCGCATCGCCGACGAACTGGACGTCGAGAAGCCCCGGCTGCGCGCCGAGCTCGCCGCCGCCCACCTCGTCGGTGTCGCGATGCTGCGCCATGTGATCAAGGTCGAGCCGCTGGCGTCGGCGGACATGGAGGATGTCATCGCCCAGGTCGCACCGGCCATACAGCGCCACCTCACGGAAGCCCCGTAGCCCGGCGCGAGACGCCCGTCTCACATGCCGGAGACCCTGTCCGGATCTTGGATCACCGGCGTAGGCTCGTAGGACGCGACACCGCGCAGCGCGAAGCCGCCGCCACCAGGCCGCCGCCACCGCGCGCCGACGCCTTTCGAGGAGTGGAGCAGGATGCCCGAGCTGAGGTCCCGCACCGTCACCCACGGCCGCAACATGGCGGGAGCGCGCGCCCTGATGCGCGCCTCGGGCGTAGCGAGCGGGGACATCGGCAAGCCGATCATCGCGGTGGCCAACTCCTTCACCGAATTCGTCCCCGGCCACACCCACCTCGCCCCGGTCGGCCGGATCGTCTCCGACGCGATCCTGGCGGCGGGCGCGGTGCCCCGCGAGTTCAACACCATCGCCGTCGACGACGGCATCGCGATGGGCCACGCCGGGATGCTCTACTCCCTGCCCTCGCGCGACCTGATCGCCGACTCCGTCGAGTACATGGTCGAGGCGCACTGCGCCGACGCGCTGATCTGCATCTCCAACTGCGACAAGATCACGCCGGGCATGCTGATGGCCGCGCTGCGCCTCAACATCCCCGTCGTCTTCGTCTCCGGCGGCCCGATGGAGGCCGGCCAGGCCACCCTCGTCGACGGCACGGTCCGCAAGCTGGACCTGATCAACGCCATCGTGGACGCGGTCGACGAGAACGTCTCGGACGAGGACGTCCTCCGCATCGAGGAGAACGCCTGCCCGACCTGCGGCTCCTGCTCCGGCATGTTCACCGCGAACTCCATGAACTGCCTCACCGAGGCCATCGGCCTCTCCCTCCCGGGCAACGGCTCCGTCCTCGCCACCCACACCGCTCGCAAGGCGCTGTACGAGAACGCGGCCCGCACGGTCGTCGAGATCACCAAGCGCTACTACGAACAGGACGACGACTCCGTCCTGCCGCGCAACATCGCCACCCGCGCCGCCTTCGACAACGCCATGGCCCTCGACATCGCCATGGGCGGCTCGACCAACACGATCCTCCACCTGCTCGCCGCCGCCCAGGAGGCCGGGCTGGACTACGACCTCAAGGACATCGACGCCGTCTCGCGCCGCGTGCCCTGCCTGGCCAAGGTCGCGCCCAACGTCGCCCCCGGCGGCACGTACTACATGGAGGACGTGCACCGCGCCGGCGGCATCCCCGCGATCCTCGGCGAGCTCTACCGCGCGGGTCTGCTCAATGAGGACGTGCACACCGTCCACTCGCCCGGCATCAAGGACTGGCTGGGCACCTGGGACGTCCGCGGCGGCTCCCCGTCCGCCGAGGCCGTCGAACTCTGGCACGCCGCCCCCGGCTGCGTCCGCTCCGCCACCGCCTTCTCGCAGTCCGAGCGCTGGGATTCCCTCGACACGGACGCTGCCGGCGGCTGTATCCGCGACGCCGCGCACGCCTACTCCAAGGACGGCGGACTGGCCGTCCTCAAGGGCAACCTCGCCGTCGACGGCTGTGTCGTGAAAACAGCGGGCGTCGACGAATCGATCTGGACGTTCGAAGGACCGGCCGTCGTCTGCGAATCGCAGGAAGAGGCCGTCGACAAGATCCTCCGCAAGGAGATCAAGGAAGGCGACGTCGTCGTCATCCGCTACGAGGGCCCCAAGGGCGGCCCCGGCATGCAGGAGATGCTCTACCCCACGTCCTTCCTGAAGGGCCGCGGCCTCGGCAAGTCCTGCGCCCTGGTCACCGACGGCCGCTTCTCCGGCGGCACGTCCGGCCTCTCCATCGGCCACGTCTCCCCCGAGGCCGCCTCCGGCGGCACGATCGCCCTCGTCGAGGACGGCGACCGCATCCGCATCGACATCCCCGCCCGCTCCATCGAACTCCTCGTCCCCGAAGAGGAACTGACCACCCGCCGCGCCGCTCTCGACGGCCGCTACGCCCCGAAGTCCCGCGAACGCAAGGTCTCCGCGGCGCTTCGGGCGTATGCGGCGATGGCTACGAGTGCGGATCGGGGGGCGGTGCGGGACGTTAGCCACTTGGGCTGAGCGGTTTTTGCCTGCGGGTGCGTTGCTGGTTGCGGTTCGGGTGGCCTCAAGCGCCGGCCGGGCTGGGTTGTGGGGTTCGCTGTTGTCTGGTGCGGGTCTGTTGCCGCCTGCGGCGGGGGCGCCCTTCGGGCGCGGCCTCAAGCGCCGGCCGGGCTTGGGTGGTGGTGGGTGCCGGGGGTGGGTCTTCCGGGCTGGGGACCTGGAACGCGGTGCGGTTGCCCTTTTGCGTTCTGAGTGCCGTGATGTCGCACCGCGTTCCAGAACCCCACCCTCCAGCCCCACCCCCTCCCACCGGAGAGCACGTGCGGGACGTGTCCGCTTCAGGGTTCGCCTTCAGCCCGTTGGGGGCACCTCCCAGCGGTAGCTGGGGGAGTTTGAGGACAACGCGCGAAGTGTGTTGCGGGGTCTGGGGGCTTGCCCCCCACGCGGCTGAGCCGCACATCAGACGCAGCCGGGAAGGGGCGGGGCTGGGGAGCAAGCCCGCCGCAGGCGCGGCCTACCGCCATCCCCCAGGATCGTGATCACTGACCGCGAACACCGTCCCGTCCGGCGCCGCCCCAAAAACCTTCCCATCCGCCGCCACCGGCGCGGGCAGCAGATCCAGGTACCCCCGCCCCGCCCGAGTCAGCCGAGGCGACGTCTGACCGAGCAGAGCACCCCGCGTCGTGTCGACGGCCAGCAACCGCCCGTCCGCGGCGGAGAAGTACAGCCGGTCGTCCGCCAGGACGAGAGCCGACGCGTTGGCCACGGACGTGTCCAGCCGCCACCGCTGCCCTCCGCCCGTTCCCGCGGGATCGACGCCCACGGCCGTCAGACCACCGTCCGAGGACAGCAGATAGACCGCGTCACCCCGGGCCGCCGCACTCGTGACGCTCAACGGCGTGCTCAGGGGAACCCGGTGCTCGCTCTGTTCGGCGGGGGAGTAGCGGACGACGGCGGAGACACGGTCGCGGGAGTCGACGGCCGTCAGATACAGCGCGCCACGCGGACCCACGCCCACCGGCGTCAGATCGCCGTCCAGCGTGCGCTGCCACAGCGTCGTGCCGCGCAACGGGTCGAGCGCGAGCAGCTGCGTACGGTGCTGCCCCGGACCGGCCGGGGAAACGGCGTAGACGGGCGCACCGAGGTCGCGCCCGCCGACGACCTGGGGATCGGCGTAGGAACCGGCGTCGGAGTCCACGAAGGAGGAGAACACCGGCTTCGCGTACCCCGGCAGCTTGTGACTCCAGCGCTCCCTGCCCGAGGCACCGTCGACGGCCGTCACCGTCCCGTCGGCCGCGACCAGCAGCAGCGTGTCCCCCGCGTGATAGACCCGCCCGTTGTAGACCGACACGTCCCGCATCCAGCGCTGCTCGCCCTTCACCGGGTCGAGCGCGAAGAGCCGGTCGCCGTCCGGCGTTATGACGTGCACCAGGCCGCCTGAGACCACCGGCGCGGGCGGAGCCCCCGGTTCGGTCTCCGCGGGGCGGGAGGTGTCGACGGGCCGCCGCCAGACGACCTCGCCGCTCGCGGGGTCGATACGGGCCGCCTGCACGCCCGGTGCGGAGCAGTAGAGCGCGGCCTCCCCGTACGTACAGAACCCGGCCCGCACCCTGCCGTCACCCGCCGCGTCCGGAGGTACGGACGCCTCCCACGGCTGCCAGTCCGCGCCTGCCGCCGCGGACCGTGACCGCGACGGCCGGTGCGACATGTCGGCCTGGTCCAGCGCCCAGAAGCCGCCCGCCCCCAGCGCCGTCGCCACTACCGCGGCGGCGACGGCCCACAGTGCGCGCCGGGTCCACCGGGCACGGGAGCCGGCCGGCTCCGGCGTGCCGGGCTCCGGCGCCTCGGGCTGCGGGGGCACGCGTACGTGCGTGGGGACGGCGTCACGCGCCGCGCTGTGTTCCGGCGGGGCGGGGAAGCTCACCGGTGCCGACCCGGACACCCGCGGCAGCCGGGCCATGATCGCGTCCGGGGTCGGCCGCTCGGCGGGCTCCTTCGCCAGACAGGCCCGGATCAGCGGAACGAGATCGTCCGGGACCCCGGCGAGATCCGGTTCGTTGTGCACCACCTGATAGGCGACGATGTACGGGCTGTCCGATTCGAACGGCCCCCGCCCCGTCGCCGCGTGCACCAACAGCGAGGCCAGCGCGAACACATCCGCCGCGGGCCCCACTTCCCGGGGCCGCTGGAACTGCTCGGGAGCCATGAAAGGCGGCGTCCCGATCAATTTCCCGGTCTCGGTCCGCAGCTCACTGTCGCGAGGGCGGGAAATACCGAAGTCGATGACCTTGGGACCGTCCTCGGCGAGCAGCACATTGCTCGGCTTGAGATCGCGGTGCACCACCTGGGCGCGATGAATGTCGCGCAGGGCCTCCGCGAGTCCCGCGGCCAGCCGCCGCACCTCGTCGGGCGGCAGCGGCCCGTTCCGCTTCACCCGCTCGGAGAGCGTGGGGCCGGGGATGTAGAGGGTGGCCATCCAGGGGCGCTCGCCGTCGGGGTCGGCGTCCACGACCGGAGCGGTGAAGGCTCCGCTCACCCGCCGCGCGGCCGCGACCTCCTGCCGGAAACGGGCCCTGAACTCCGGGTCCACCGCATACTCGGCGTGCACCACCTTGACCGCGAGACGCAGCCCGGACGGTGAGCGGGCCAGGTGGACGACCCCCATGCCGCCGGACCCGAGACGCCCCTCCAGCCGGTACCGACCGGCATACCCCGGATCCTCCGCTTCCGGGCCCGTCCCGGTCGTGCGCAGCGGCGGCATTCCCCCACCCCCGTGTGTATTCGGCCGCGTACGGCGGCTTCCGGAGCCTAATCGATGGCACCCGGGAACCCCGGGAGGCATGGCCGTGCCTTGCTAGCCTGCGCATGTCATCGAGCAATGCCTCATTACTGCGCGGGGGAGGGCCACATGGCCGTCGGCGAGATCAGCGAGAGCAACGACAGCGGCACGCGTGACGAGAGTGCCGGCCTGGCCGTATCGGTGCGGTCCGCGAGCGCTGTCTACTACCCGATCGCCCCGGGCACCCAGGTCAATGTCCGCCGCGGCCCGAACACCGGCAGCCAGATCGTCCGCGTCCTCCCCGAGGACTCCGAGGTCCAGATCCGCTGCCAGACCCGTGGCGAGACGGTCACCGGCCCGTATGGCACCTCCGACATCTGGGACAGCATCGCGCCGGGCCAGTACGTGTCGGACGCCTATGTGAAGACGGGCAGCAGCGACTTCGTCGCGATCCGCTGCTCCTGAGCCACGACGTCGGCCGCCGGGCCGGTGGCGATAATCGGCGTATGAGCGACGAGCGCGAGCCCACCGGCCCCCGGCCCGAACCGATCCGGTTCTTCGGTACGACATGGGTCGACCACGGCGGCGGCTACGCGCTGCGCCGGGTCGGCGCCGGAATCGGCGCGCTCGTCACGGCGGCAGTCGGCGCCCTGGTGCTGCGCTTCGGCTACGAGGGCCTGACGATCGCCAAGGTCGGCAACCTCGTGAACATGCTTGTGGTCGTCGCCTTCGCCGTCTGCAACGCGCTCGCCTTCCGCCGCACCTGGGAAGGGTTCAGCCGGCGGCCGGACCCCGCGGCGGACGCGAGCGCGGAGCGATCGATGCAGAGCATGCTGCTGATCGGCTTCATCGGCTCCCTGCTCGCCTACGCGCTCCGCACCCTCACCGAGGCCCCGGGCGAGAAGCTGCGCCGCAAGGAGTACGAGGAGGCGCTGGCCCGCTACGAACGGCGCCGCGCGAAGTCCGGCAAGCGGGGCAAGCGCCGCTAGCCGGCAGCCGGGGCGGAGCACCGCCCGGACTGGTGTAGAGTTCTTCGAGTTGCCACGGCGTCCGCGAGGACGGCGAGGCGGCCACTCACGCCGTACTGGCGGCAATCTCTACTGCATGTTCCCTGAACGGGATGGATTTCGGCGTGCCGAATTCCGGACCGGGCGCCGATTAGGA